>JABGOW010000295.1 GCA_018645275.1 Verrucomicrobiota bacterium | reverse complement strand
CTGTCATGCCGAGCTTGTCGAGGCTTGCCCGCCTTGGGCGGGCATCTCTGCCGCATGATAAGCGCGCTCTCCCGCTTCATTTCCTGATGGTGGAATACGTCCTGTTTGTAGGGCTTCTTGATGAATCACTGCGAAACAATGGGGATAGCCCTGCCTACCGGCACAGCTCACGCTTGAAAGCGCGAAGCTTCGTGCTCTCGTCAATAATGACGACCTCAACATCCGCCATCTCGCAAAAGATCTCGATATGCCGCGTATCGACCTGCTGAGAGTAAGCGGTGTGGTGCGCCCCCCCGGCCAGAATCCAAGCCGCAGCCCCGATCTTGAGGTTCGGCTTTGGCACCCACAGTGCCCGAGCCACTGGTAGCTTCGGCAGATCGTGCTCCGGGACAACAGCCTCCACCTCGCTAACAATGATGCGGAAGCGGTCTCCCAAGTCAATCGGCGAGACGTTGATTGCGGGACCTGCAGGAGCATTAAAAACAAGTCGAGCCGGATCATCCTTGCCGCCGATCCCAAGCGGATGGGTCTCGAGCGACGGTCGTCCCGCCGCGATAGACGGACAGACTTCGAGCATATGGGATCCAAGCACCTTGTTGCCGGACGGATCCAGGTGATAGGTGTAATCCTCCATGAAGCTCGTGCCGCCATCGAGCCCCTCCCCCATCACTTTCATAATGCGAACCATGGCGGCGGTCTTCCAGTCTCCCTCGGCACCAAAACCATAGCCGTCGGCCATCAGCCGCTGGACGGCCAGACCGGGAAGCTGGTTGAAGCCGTGCAGGTTTTCAAACGTCGTCGTGAAGGCGCCGAAACCACCCTCCTCAAGGAACGCACGCATGCCCACCTCAATGCGAGCCTGCTCACGAATGCGCTCAGCGTTTGCCTCGGGTGCAATCGTATAGCGCGAATGGTAGTCGTCCACGATAGCGTCGATTTCAGCATCTGATCCCCTGTCAACGTAGGCCTTGAGATCCCCCATCCCATAGCCGTGCACCGCATACCCAAACTTGATCTGCGCCTCAACCTTATCACCTTCGGTGACCGCAACTTCGCGCATGTTGTCGCCAAAGCGGGCAACCTTGAGATCTTGCGATTCATTCCACCCCCTGGCGGTACGAGCCCAAACGCCAAGCTCCTCACGCACCTCAGGGTCTTCCCAGTGTCCAACCACTACCGTGCGGTTCTTGCGCAGTCGGGTGCAGATGTACCCAAACTCACGCCCGCCATGAGCGGACTGGTTCAGGTTCATGAAGTCCATGTCGATCTCTGACCACGGGATATCGCGCCCAAACTGCGTGTGCAAGTGGACGAACGGCTTCTCTAGCGCGCTCAACCCGGCAATCCACATTTTGGCCGGACTGAATGTGTGCATCCAGGTGATGAGGCCTACGCAATTGGCATCAGCATTCGCATCACGGCACATGGCATAGACTTCATCCGGTGTCTTAACCGTCGGCTTCCAGACGACATTGACAGGGATGGTGGCATCGTTGTTGAGCGCGGACGCGATCTGCTTCGCATCCGCTGCAACTTGTTCAAGCGTCTTTGGGCCATAGAGATGCTGACTCCCTGTCACAAACCAAAGTTCCGTGGTAGCGCTCTTCATGCCGTCTTCTCCTGTCCGTAGGTGGCGTCTTTGCCGTGCTTGCGGAGGTAGTGCTTGTCGAGAAGCGACTGATCCACCCCCCCCTGTCCAGGGTCGATGGCCAACGTTGCTGCCGCTATCTTTGCCACTTCTTCAAGAACCTGCCCAGTCACAACGGCCTGAAGGGCATCGCTTCCCCATGTAAACGGAGCGTGCGCGGAGACCAGCACGCCCGGCATCTCCAAAGCCCTCAACCCATTTTCGCTAAAATGCTCAGCAATCACCTTGCCGGTGTTCAGCTCGTAGGCTGTCTCGATTTCCGCTTGCGTGAGTGGTCGGGTGCAGGGAATGGCACCATAGAAGGCATCGGCATGCGTCGTTCCCAAACAGGGAATCTCTCGCTGCGCCTGTGCCCATGCCGTGGCGTAAGGAGAATGTGTGTGCGCGATGCCACCAATCTCAGGAAACGCGCGATAGAGGTGCCAGTGGGATGCAGTATCCGAAGAGGGGTTCAACGCCCCTGCAACAGGCTCCCCCGTTTCCAGCGAGACAACCGAGATATCCTCCGGAGTCAACTTGTCGTACTCAATGCCGCTCGGTTTAATGGCAAACACGCCCGCTTCGCGGTCGACCTCGCTCGCGTTCCCCCAAGTCAGAATCGCCAACCCAACACGGTTGATTTCACGATTCGCCGCACACACGCGCTCCCTCAATGCTCCAAAACTCATAGGACCCACTCCTTTGCTCGTGCTATGGCAAAAACTCAACTGCCGCCCGCTCAACCGAAAGCCCCTTTTGATACCGTTCGAAGTATTGCTCAAAGCCTGCCACATCCATCGGGTCCGGCTTGACCGCCTCGCCCATGTTGTCGGCAAACACCTTCTCCAGGAACTCCGGTAAAGACGCGTTGCGATCCTCCCGGATCATGTAGGATGCCAGGAGCGCAATGCCCCAACTCCCCCCTTCACCAGCCGTTTCGAGAATGGAGACCGGGGTATTCATGGCCGCCGCCATAATCCGCTCACCGACTCCCGGCGTCTTGAAGAAGCCGCCGTGTCCGCGGATTTCATCCACCTCGACCCCTTCCTCGTTCATTAGAACGTCTAAACCGGTTCGCAGCGCACACAGAGCCGTGAACAGGTGCGAGCGCATGAAGTTGGCGAGTGTGAATTGGCTGTCCGATGAACGGGCAAAGAGAGGACGACCTTCACTAAAGCCGGTTAAGTGTTCTCCGGAAACATAACCATAAGATAGGAGTCCCCCGCACTCCGGATCACCCTTTAGAGAGAGGGGCAGAAGTTTGCCGTAGAGATCCGTGGAGGACACCTCCAGCCCCAGTGCGTCTGCGACCTCGCCGAAGAGGCTTATCCACGCATTGTAGTCAGAGGTGCAATTATTGGAATGCGCCATGCCCACAAGCTTCCCGTCCGGGGTTGTGACGAGATCAATTTCCGGATGCGCCTTCGAGAGCTCCTTCTCAAGAACCAGCATCGCGAAAACCGACGTTCCGGCTGAGACATTGCCCGTACGCACTTCAACACTGTTTGTGGCAACCATGCCGGTGCCGGCATCGCCTTCCGGAGGACAGAGCGGAATCCCCGCCTCCAGGTTGCCCGCTGGATCCAGCAGCAGAGCGCCTTCTGGCGTCAGCTCGCCAGCCAGCTCACCCGCGCTCATAACCCGGGGAAGAATAGCCTTCAGCTTCCAGGGGATCCCCTTCCCCGCGATCTGAGTATCGAATGCATCGGCCAACTCCGAACGGTAGTCCTGTGTCTTGATATCGATGGGGAACATGCCGGAAGCCTCACCGATACCCATCACCTGCTGTCCCGTCAACATCCAGTGCACATAGCCCGCAAGCGTCGTTGCGTGAGCAATCCGGCCCACGTGCTCCTCATTGTTGAGGATCGCCTGGTAGAGATGGGCGATGCTCCAACGCTGCGGAATGGGATAGTCGAACAGCCCCGTCAGTTCCTCCGATGCCTGTCCGGTCATATTGTTCCGCCACGTTCGGAAGGGAACCAGCTGCTTGCCTTGAGCATCGAAGACCATGTAGCCATGCATCATGCCGCTGATCCCAACGGCTCTCACCTTCTTGAGCACAACGCCATACTGAGCCTCCACGTTCTTCTGAAGATCTGCGAAGCTCGACTGAACGCCCTCCCACACCTCTCCCAGTGAATAGGTCCAGATGCCGTCGTCCAGCGTATTCTCCCAGTCGTGGCCACCCGATGCAATGGGAGTGTTCTCCTCATCAATCAACACGACCTTGATTCGGGTCGATCCCATTTCAATGCCGATGATGCCATGGCCGTCTTCAATCATTTTCATCCCCTTCGACACAGTACCCATGGCTCCGTTCCTTGCTGATCAGTGAAGCCCGATCAGCGATATCCTGAAGATCACGCCGCCCTTGTCCACACAGCACGACCATTCCGCGAGCGGGCATTCTGCGTATTGGACACATCCAGAGCTGGAACATGAGCCTGATTGTCCGGTGGTCGCTACAGCTTTTAGCCGATTGGGGTCACACCCTTTTTAAGGATGATGTTGCCGTACTTGGCGGTGGTTCCCGTGACGACGCAAGCAAACGCCTTCTCAGCACGATCGTAGAACGCAAAACGGTCGATACGCTCAGGTGCCGGCGCATTCGGAGCTGCTTTGTGAATTGCCGCCATGTAGTCGGCCTCAACCTGCGGGTCAAGCTCATCCCCCTCAACGGCTGCCATCATGATTAGCGGAGGGGCATAACTGTCGAGTTCGAGAATAGGGATGATCCCCTCGAGCAGATCAGGAATCTGAAGACCATCGCCGCGCAGCACGTTCTTTGAGCAGAACGTATGTCCCGGGAAATGTGCATCCGAGAGGATGATCTCGTCGCCGTGCCCCATCTCGGCAAGGATCTTCAGCAGTTCAGGGCTAATGATTGGGTCGATTCCTTTTAGCATGGTCTTCTCCCTTTCCTATTCAATTGCCACCCAGTGTGGAACCTGAGTGAAACAACTCTACCAGAACATTTCAAGCTATTGACGCTCAGGACGTGATGAACCGCATGTCGCCCACCGCTGTCACTCAACTGATGTAATCGTGAAGGTTTGCGCAATCGGCCCTAGCTTGATGCCGAACGACTCCCCCAGCGTCTTCCCTAGAATGGAACTTCCGAGCGGAGAACGTGAGGTCACGATAACGATCGACTCGCCTTCGATTTCTAGCTCCTCACCTCCAGCCGAGGGGCCCAGAAATACCGTCCGTGTCTCGCCATTCTCTGCCCGCATCCGCACGAGGGCACCCAGCACAATGGGATCACCATCCGTAAATGCTCGCAATGGGAGCTGCTGCATGCGCTCCACTGCGGTACGCAGCTCTTCGACACGCTTCGCCTGTCCCCTGGCAAGATAGGATGCCTCAAGACTGAACGTATCGTACTTGCCTTCCGCGTGATGCTCTTCATCAGTTGCGGTGTCGAATGAAGCCTGAGCTGCCGTCGTAATGGTCTCCAATTCCAAAGCAAGCTGGTCCACAAAGCGTTGGTGAATCTCATCTTTCGTCATACAACCTATTCTCCAAACCAAAACGGGGGGTTAATGTTCTGTCTACCTCGAATCATGGCTATTATGGATCGACTGGCTTCGCATCGCTTGGCTTCTCGTTCGGGGTGAAGTCAAATACCACTTTGCCGCCCTCTTCGAGTTTCAAGCGAGCATCGAAACGCTTTCCATCCCGACGCTCGAATTTCTGAATAAAGGGAGTGATGCCATTTTTGAGCAGCACGCGGACCGATGCCATCGGAATTGTGCGCTGCCCTATCTTGCGCCAAACCACAAACCTGCACCCCTGACGCCAGCGAACGCAGCCGAAGCCCTTCTCGCCCTCGATAACATGACTACCACAGACAGGGCAGTACCCAACGACGGCGCGTTGTCGCACCTTCTCTCGTGCACCAATCGCCACCCAATTCACCGTGTTGTCTGGCTTGAGCACCAAGCGTGCATAGCACAGCTTCGCATCCTCAACCTGCAACAGAACGGCGCTCTCGGTCTTGCGTTTCGTTAGCAGGGCTTCGAGCTCCTGTTCGCTCACACGGTGACCAAACTGCTCTTTCCATATGACAAACGTGCACCCGGCCTCCCAACGGCTACAGCCGAAACCGCGCTTCCCCTCAATGACCGAACCGTCACAGCTCGGGCATGCACCAAAACGCCGAACCCGGTTCACAGTGGTTGTCTGGCTGATAATCTGGCGCGTATGCTCCACCACCTGCTGCATGAACGCCTCGCCATCGTACTCCCCACGTTCAATGCGCTTCAGCTGAGCCTCCCACTCCCCCGTCAGCTCGGGCGACTTCAGCCTCTCATCCGCAACGATGTCAATCAGCTCACGGCCGTGATCCGTACTGACCAGGTTCTTGCGACGTCGCACGATGTAGCTGCGCTGGAGGAGCGTTTCGATGATCGCAGCGCGCGTCGCCGGGGTTCCAATGCCCTTCTCTTTCAGCGCATCCTGCAATTCCTCATCCTCAACCAGCTTCCCGGCTGTTTCCATCATCTGTAGCAGCGACGCCTCAGTGAGGGCTTTCGGAGCCTTCGTCTTCAGCAACTTCAGGAATGGATCATGTGGGCCATGCTCCCCTTTGGCAAACACAGGCAACGTCTGGTCTTCATCCTCGCCCGACTCATCCTCGCCGACCTCACGCTTTTCCGTCTTCCGCTTCTTTGACTTTGGCTCAAGCATCTTTGGAAACAACCCCTGCCATCCGGGCTCAACGATGGTGGTGCCCGAGGCTCGAAAAGGCTCCTCGGCAACCGCAGCCATCACATGCGTCACGCTCTTGATGCACGGGGGATAGAAGGCAGCGATGAAGCGCATGAGCACGGCCTCGTAGACCTTCCCCTCGTCACCACCGAGCGGGCGTTGCGGGGGATAATTCGTAGGAATGATGGCATGATGATCCGCAACCTTGGCGTCATTCACGATGCGCGCCGTCAGCGGGAGCTCTGCGAGATTCAGGGCTGCAATCGCTTCCGCACGCTGCGGGCGCAGATGCTCAAGAATCTGTGGCACCCCCTTCGCGGTCTGCGAATCCAAATAGCGGCTGTCGGTACGCGGATAGGTCACATGCTTCCGCTCATAGAGGGTCTGCGTAACCGCCAGGGTCTGCTTCGCCGTCATTCCCCAGCGCTTATTCATGTCGCGCTGGAGCTCGGTCAGATCATAGAGAAGAGGCGGGCGGAAGCGCTTCTTCTGCTCCTTGATGTCGACGATCACGAGCTCCGGGCCCGTGACCTTTTCAAGCAGTTGCTCCGCCTCTGCCTGCACTTCGAGCTTCCCGATCTCATGCTTGAAGTCAACCCCACGATAGAGCGTGTGCAATTCATGGTAGTCGCTTGACTTGAAACGCTCGATTTCTCGGTCACGCCCGACAATCATTGCTAAGACCGGCGTCTGAACCCGTCCTACACTCCAAAGCTCTCCGCGCCTGCCATACTTGACGGAGAAGAAGCGGGTGCCATTCAATCCAACGATCCAATCCGCCTCACTTCGACAGCGTGCTGCGATGTGAAGGTTGTCGTAGGCGTGGCCGTCCTTCATTTCCTTGAAACCAAGCTTAATTGCATCATCCGTCATGGAGCTCAACCAGAGACGACGCATCGGCTTGTCCTCGCAACCTGCCCAGCTCAGGACATAGCGAAAGATCAGTTCCCCCTCGCGTCCGGCATCGGTTGCGCAGATGATCTCGTCCGCTCTCATAAAGAGATCGACAACCTTCTCAAGCTGTTCCGAGACCCCGTTGCCCTTGCGGGGCTCCAACAGGAACGCATCCGGCACAATGGGGAGCGAGGCCAGAGACCAACGCTTGAGTGCCACGTCATAGCCTTCCGGATTCTGAAGCTGCACCAGGTGACCAAACGCCCAGGTGACAGCCCACCCCTCTCCTTCGATCCACCCGTCACACTTTCGGCCCTTGCCGATGCAACGTGCAATATCGCGCCCCACAGAAGGCTTCTCTGCAAACACCACTTTCATGGCGACACCTTATCAAGCCATGATTCCCGACACAACAATGGGAAGGCAGTAGCTCGCCCGCCGGTTCGCGACACTAATCAGAATTCGAGCAGACGCAACCACTTCGCCCGGCATGACACTGAACCTTGGAAAGATGGCATCCTGAGCGCAGTCGAAGGATCTCATGCGACCAGCAGTGCGAAAAGCGGGTGAATGTTCAAGACCCGCATTTCCTTGCATTCATGCAGTGAACCCGTGTAAGAGTGGGCCATCTTGCAGAGCGTCCCAAATGGTAACCACACACGATGAAGACACTCCTTACTCTATACACGAAGTACTTCGCCCTCTGGGTCGTCCTGGGCGGCATACTGGCCTATTGCTTCCCCGCACCATTCCTGGCAATGAAGCCATTCAACAAGGCCTTTTTCGGTCTCACGATGTTTGGCATTGGTGCCGTCCTCCGACCTGAGGACTTCTCACGTATCACGCGCCAACCTCTCATTGTACTCATTGGAGCAATCGCCCAGTTCACCATCATGCCCCTGGGGGCATTTCTCATCGCCCGCCTCTTTCGGCTTCCTCCCGAGATGGCCGTCGGGCTCATCCTGGCGGGCTGCGTACCGGGGGCCATGGCCAGCAACGTGATGAGCTACATCGCGAGAGCGGATGCGGCCTACTCTGTATCGCTCACTACCGTTTCCACAATGCTCTGTCCGCTGCTGACGCCCCTCCTTGCCCAGCTGCTTGCCGGGACCGTCCTTCACGTTCCTTTCTGGCCCATGATGATTGATGTTCTGCGCATGGTGGCTGGACCACTCGCGATCGGCCTGCTGTTTCGCCGACTCCTTCGAGAGCGCATTGAACCCGTCGTTGAGATCTTCCCTGCAATATCGGTCACATTCATCGTCTTCATCTGCGCGCTGGTGATTGCGGGCAATCGCAGCTTCTTCAGTGCCCTCTCTCCAGAACTCCTGCTGGTTATCGCAGCCGTGTTTGCCCTGAATCTCTATGGGATGCTTGCCGGCTATGGAGTCGGAAAGCTCGCACGCTTTGAACTGCGCCGCAGGCGCACGCTCAGCATCGAGATCGGGATGCAGAACGCCGGCATGGGAACCGTGCTTGCTCTGGCGCATTTTGGCGAGCGCGCGGCGCTTTCCACCGCCGTTTTTGTCTATGTCTGCATCGTGACGGCATCTGTCGTTGCCGAGTTCTGGCGTCGGGTCGATGCTCGATAACGGTGCAGTTCCTTTTGCGAGAGCCCACGCCGACAGTCTCACAAGCCCGCCCCCCCCACACCCTTTTTTGCTTGCTGACTTGCCATCCCCAAAGCCATTATCCAACCCCATGAATCACATTGAACTTGCTCAAGATGTTTTTGACTGCGAAATCGAAGGTCTGACGAACGTTCGAAACGGACTCGGTGACGGCTTCTTGGCTGCCGTTTCGGCTATCTTGGAATGCCTCGACAACCGCGGTAAGGTTGTCATCACCGGCATGGGGAAGAACCTGCACATTGCCCAGAAGATATCGGCAACACTCGCCAGCACGGGCACAACCAGCGTTGTTCTGAACCCCACTCAGGCGATGCACGGAGATCTCGGCATTCTTCAGGCGGGAGACGTATTACTTGCGCTCAGTTACTCGGGAGAATCCGACGAGATTCTCGTATTGCTCCCCCTTGCCAAGCGGATGCAAGTGACACTCGTAGCCGTAACAGGCGTGGAAGACAGCACCTTGGCAAAACACAGCGACATCATCCTTCCTGCTGCCGTAGAGCGTGAGGCCTGCCCATTCAATATGGCTCCCACGTCAAGCACAACGGCAACGCTGGCCCTAGGGGATGCATTGGCCATGGTTCTGCTCAAGGCTCGCGGCTTTGAACGAGAGGACTACGCCAAATTGCACCCGAGCGGCGCTATCGGCCGTGCCCTCCTGCTGCGCGTGTGCGACATCATGCGGACGGGAGCCCGCAT
>JABGOW010000107.1 GCA_018645275.1 Verrucomicrobiota bacterium | reverse complement strand
TCTGAGACGTTCCCATAGTTGTGGGTACGGTGACGTTCTTGATCAGGTGATACTCTTGGGAATCCAGGTGGATCTTCGCAGCCAGATTGACGAAACCCTCGCCAATGGCTCCCTTTACCTTTGGACGGAAGAGCTCGGTAAGAATCCTGATGATACCGACGAGCACCATTACCGTGATGATTGGGCTAATGATCGAAGAGAGATCTACAATTGGCGCAGCCGCTCCCATGATCACTTCTCGACTCCGTCTACCAAATCCGAGGGCTTCACCTTCAATGCCTTCGCGAGGCGGACAATGTTGAGGATGGCGACATTGCGGGAGCCGCGTTCGATATCACTGATGTAGGTGCGGTGGAGACCTGTGAGTTCTGCGAGGTACTCCTGCGAGAGGCCGGCTTCACGCCGGTACCGGCGGACGCTTTCTCCCAGGCGTTTCTTGATCCGCGATTCGTTCAGCTTCATGACGCATTCTCTTGACATGTCGCCTAAAAGTCTACAGACTATAAGTGACATCTGAAGCAAGAATAATGGCCGATGGTGCAATCCGCCAAGATCAATCACCACCGGCCGACGACAAGGAACAGAGTCCTGTCACGTGTAGAGATATCACGTCACCAGCCTCTGTTCCACCCGAAAGGAGCCCGACGTGAAAATCCTCTTCTTCGTTTTCTTAGCGTGGTTCTGTTCAAACTCCCTCGCTCACTCCATCACCGGAACGGTGTCCCGAGTGATCGATGGCGATACGATTGTCGTCACCTCTCACTCTCTACTGTCCACAGCCCACGATCCACAGACTCTTCGTATCCGTCTGGCCGACATTGATGCGCCGGAGTTGAAGCAGGCCTATGGACCTGAGGCGCGGGAGTATCTGAGGAGCTTGGTTGAGGGAGAGCTGGTCCGGGTCGAGTACAAGAAGCGTGACCGGTATGGGCGAATTCTGGGGAACGTGTATATCGGTAGCCGGTATATCAACCTGGCCATGACCGCCACCGGCCACGCCTGGCGATATCGCTACGCCCGCAAAACCGGTTCAATCGCAGAAGCCGAGTCCGACGCGAGAGAGAGTAGGATGGGGCTATGGCACGCAGCCACTCCAATGGCGCCATGGGTTTTCAGACGATACGGAGCAAAAAAGGAGACTGCGAATCGCTCCATACACCCCACATCAGGCGCTCTTGCTTACGTAAGCCGTTGATGCTCTGGAATAGCCTGCCGTGCCTGGCCGAAGCCAGAGGCGAAGACTGGTGGTCCGACCCCGCCGGAGCCGCCATTTCTTGAATCTTTAGACGCGACCCCTCTCCCGAGCGACCCCTCTCCCGAGACCATGACCTCGGTTTCGGGATGATTGTGCTTATAGGTTGCCGCTGCGTGCTCGTCAGACTCGATGGCGAGCTTAACGTCAACGCCAGCCATTTGCGCACCGAGAGACAGCCCCCCAGCACCAGCAAATAAGTCCACCCCAATCATCTTTTGTTTCTTTCGTGCCATTGCCCAACCGCATACTGCTTGTGCATTTTGAAATACGGATTCAAAACTACACAAAAAAGGGCTCTTACCTCCAGAACAATGCGCGTTGATAAAACTCTTGTATATGTCTTTTCTGCTCGGGCAAATTGGCGGGCGATGGTTTCGGCGGTGGGTGGGGCGGTTTGTGCCGAGTGGGGTTCGCGTCGGATGCGGACCTCGTCATGCCTGAAACCGGTCAATGGACCTTTCTGGAGGAACGAGGGAGACCGGGATATATCAGCCCTTTGCATGAACATGCAGTCATGGTTGACAGTCTCACTCTGGAAGAAGCGCTGCCCCAGCCCTAAGAAGCTGATTGAAGAGATCCTCGAATCGGCTCGCAAGCCCAGCACACCCTTTGATTCGAACGTCTGGTGGCGGAGGAACAACAATGATCATGCTCCGGCGGGCACGAGTAAGTAGAACCCGGTAGCAATTCACGCGATTGCGCTGAGACTCCGGATTGTTGTCGTTTTGCATTCTCCCGCCGTGGGCCTTGCGGTGATGCCACTGTTGTTCACCTTCCCTGGGGAGCATATCTTCCCCCCAGATGACTATGCTATGATCCAAGTCAAGTCCTTGGCATTCTATCGGTGTTGCTGCAATCTCCAGGTGCCGACATGATTGAGCACAGTCGATATCCTCGTTGAACCAGTGCGCAAATCTGATCTCGTCCCGAAACCCCTTTCCCACTTCAATCCCGATACGGCGGAGAAACTTCGCATCAAAATTAGCTAGTAGCCCGATGGTTTCTCCTCTCGAAGCACGTCTCTTTCCGAATGCTTTTGCTGCCGAGATAGATCGAGTGAGGTAGAGCTCAAATGGGGCTGACGTATCCCTCGCAGATCTGGCCGTATCTGGATCAAGTTGTAGAACAGCATCGACCCACTCATTGTGCCTGAGCGACCGAAGGCTCCGTATGCTTGTATTCAGGTGGAGAATACCCTTCTCCACAATGGCGTGGGGCAGAGTTGTTAGCGATTGTCTGCTTTTAAAGAGTGCATACTCCGCGTTCTCCGCGTTCCCCGTTGTGAAGCAAGGCGGGCAGTGAACGGTCCACTTGTTCTTCTGGGAGGATAAAGCATGGCCCCACTCACTGAGGCCGGCCTCACCTTTCCAGATCTCTTGTCCGTTTCCGACGAGAGCTACAAGAACGGCCCAATTCCCAACCCGATTCAATGTGTTTAACATGAGTGTAGGTTCGGAATCCAGGATGCTTGGATCGATATGCGACTCGGCATAGCGCGAAGATGTCTTCTTCTTGATGAGGTGTTCCTTTGACCACGCCCTTTGCGCCTCATCAAAAACAACGATGTGCTCGATGTCGAGAGGGTCGGTGTCTCTTTTCTTGATCCCCTCTTCATCGATATAACGATGAACTCCGTGCACTGCACCCCGCAAAGCACGGCCGTACTTATAATCTACAAAGTCCTCAAGGGCGTATCGGATCGCGTGACTTAGAACACCTACAAGTGGTGCATTGCCTGACAAGAAGACGGCATTGGTCCCGGAGTCAACCTGAAGTTCCGGCTGAAATACAAAACTCAAGCCTGCAAGAGTCTTGCCTGACCCTGGCACCCCGGTAATGAACACAACGTGGCGTTCATTTCTTTCTTTTGCCGACTTTGAAACCTGGAGTAGATACTGTGTCAATTCAGCCAGCTTGCTGCCTTCAGCACCGGCGTAGTGCAGAGCTGCTAGCGGAACGGGGCCTTCAGGACCAGCAGCATTACGACTCGATTCAAACATCTCCTTGGCCGCTTGGACAATAGATGGCGTGGGAGCGAAGTCAGAACTATACCACCGTTTGGGATCCACCTCTGGGTTCACATTCATCCCAACAGCCTGCAGGTTTTGAAACAACGTCCGAAGCTGATCCGGCTGTAGCGCGAACGTGCTGCCCGGCCTGATATCGCCATGTGTCTGAGCATCCGCGACACCCGTAGGAACAAGAACTCCAAAGACGCAGGCGTTATGGGACTCTCTGTGGAACGCCAGAAGGTCTAGAACATAATCCTTCAGTTGAGCCTTATCGGCAGCAAGAGTTTCGCTTTGACCAACTTTGAACTCCAATACCACGACGGCATGTGGTGTCAGTAACACGGCGTCAATCCAACGGTTTATGCGTGGCGGCTTATACTCGAAGGCTAAATGCCAGTGACGAGAGCCCTCCCCCGGGTATGATCCAAGCGCTTCGCGGAGCACGCGAATCGTTTTCAACCAAGCATGGGACTGATCATCGGTGACATCGAATCCACCAGTCTCCTGGTAGTGAGTCTGGATTCGCCCTCGTATTTCATTGTTACTGTGGTTGAGGAAGTCACTAACAGAGATCAGCATTACCGGCCACCAACGAGTTCATCAACAGAAACAGCGAGAACCTCTGCAAATGCCCTTAGCTCGTAGTCATAGACTCGGCGGAGACCATTTTCAATTTTTGCGATGCCTGCGCGGTCGATCTGGATTCCGGCACGCGCAAGTTTTGCTGAGAGCTGGTCCTGCGTAAGGCCTAGCTCTCGTCGTGCCGCCTGAATTCGTGGACCCGCGATGTTCTTGTCTGGAACATTCATGCTGGCCAGGTTACCAGGCAAGATGCCAAGATGTGTTCTATATTAGAACATTCTCGGCGGGTGCTTGATGGATGCAAAAGCGTGGATCGGATTAGTGGGTCGGGCCGATGGCCGCCTGGGTCAGTTGGTCTCAGCAATAGACAAAGCCTTCCGTCTTTTGGTTGGCGAGACTGTACGTTGCGAAGAGGAACGCGACCACGAGCGTGGCGATGAACTCGACGATGCCGCAACCGAACTCCAGAATACGATGTCTTGGATAGTCGATTCCTTCCATGAGACGTCTGAGGCAACCATAGTCATCATGGACGGCGACGATCTTGGTCAGATTCTCGATGGTATCATTGTCCGCCGTGATGCGTATCAGGAGACACTTAGTCACTATCTCGGGGCTGCTGTTGCCTCATCCCATATCGAGGAAGTGGCTGATGCCGACGAAGCAGCGTGCCTGGTGGCTCGTTACGATGGAATCATCTGGAGGCTCACAGAGCAGCTAGACGCAAGAACATGCCAGAAGAGCTGAGGGCGCTTCTGAAGCCGGAATCACACGTGCGTTTCTTGATATCTGCCGATGAGTGACTTAAGCTCACGATTATGGACGCATCTTTAGAACAGTATGTAGAAATGTTTGCGAAACTGCATGTGAATCACAGCGGGGGGCACATCAGTCCGCATAAGCCCGTAATGCTGCTTGCGGTGTTGTCTCTCGCTGACAATGGTGGGATGACTGAGAATCGGATTGAGTATGGGACGGAATTGCTTGAGCTGTTTCGTGAGTATTTCAATGTCGTGGCTTCGCCCAATGACCGGTGTACTCCGCTGTTGCCATTCTTTCACCTCAGGAGTGAAGCGTTCTGGCACCATGTCCCGCACGCCGGGCAGGAGCAGGCGTGTCGCGTGATGAGTAGTCCGGGAAGTGCCATACAGATGACGTCAGTCATTGAGTATGCCCGACTTGATGACGAACTGTTCCTGCACTTGGTTGACAGGACTTCGCGGGAAGTGCTGCGGCAGGCGATAATCGACCGGTATTTCCCGAATTGTCGAGAGGAGCTTCTTAAGTTGAGTCAGCAGGAAGTGGACATTGGGGCCTACCGAGAGCTGTTTGATAGCGATACGGCTAAGGAACGCATTAAGGAGTCTTCGAGGGATGGTTTCGATGAGCACACTCGACAGGCAGGTTTCCGGCGGAGCGTCACGCAGGCCTACGATTATAGCTGCGCCGCTTGTGGGTTGCGTGTGATTCTTGGCGAGGTCGTGATGGTAGATGCTGCACATCTAATCCCGTTCGAAAAATCGCACGATGATGATCCTCGAAATGGAATGGCGCTCTGCAAAAACCACCACTGGGCGATGGATCGCCTGTTGATTGGGCCCTGGCCAGATGGTCGCTGGCATGTTCATCGCGAGCTTGATGATCGGCGAGAAGGGCAACAAGATCTCTTAAAGTTGGATGGCCGTGACATACTCCTGCCGCGCAAATCAAGATACCATCCCCGGGAAGATGCACTGCAATGGCGCATGGACAAAATGAAGGAGTGTGCATGAGCGTCTTAGGTGAAGACTCTCCGTTTTATCCTGTAGATGCAGAGCGGGTGCTTCTTGAGACGGAGGCAGCGGTGGCATTCTATGACGGGTTTCCTGTATCGAAGGGGCATGCGCTGGTGGTTCCGCGCTTTCCGGTGGTTTCACTGTTCGAGCTGGATTCGGATATGCAGGCGGCTGTCTGGGATACGGTTCGGCGTGTCCGTGAGTTGCTGGAAGAAAAGTACCACCCAGATGGATTCAATATTGGGATCAACGATGGGCAAGCGGCAGGCCAGACGATTTCTCACGCGCATATTCATCTTATTCCACGCTATAAGGGAGATGTTGTTGATCCGCGCGGTGGGGTCCGCTGGGTCTTGCCCGAGAAGGCTAAATACTGGGAGACTGGGGACAAGGCTGAAACTGGGAAACCTGAAACCTGAAAGCGGGGGGGGGGGGGAAAAGCTGAAATTGACTGCGCTATATCCCGCCCTTTCAGGGCTGGATCCCTCTCTTCCTTTTCTACCCAGGGCGTTGCCCTGGGCTGGTATGTCCCGCGCCTTCAGCGCTTAGAAAGGCGGTTGGGCTTCGAGTTGCTCTATTTCTTGTGCGTTGTCACTACTCATGATCTCAGACCTTACCGCCTGTGCCCTTCATGGGCGCCGAATCCTCGGTTTTCTGCACTTGCATGCCGGGGGCGAATGGCGATAGCATTCCCTTGAGCGGTAAGTCCACTTCAAGGGGTCTGGGGTGCTGCCTGCCTTGCGCGGGAAATGAGCCTCAGCAAACGACGCTTGAAGGGCACGCTCTTTTTTTTGCCAACTATAGGTAGCGTTTCTCATAGAGGACCTTGTCTTTTAGTAGCGAGAGGCAGGCCTCATCTCCCCTCTCGTACTTGCGGTGAATTGCCCACGCACACATATCCACGAACTGTAACCCCGCCGACCGCTCGGAATTTTCATGCGTGATGTCCAGCTTCACCACTGGATCGAGGCGACCTTCGAGCTGCGCTGCAATGTAGGCGTTAAATTCGCCCCGTTGCGCCGATCCCTTTGACTTGTCAACCGTGAGCAAAACGTTCCCGTCTGCTGTCTCGAACGGGATTCTGTCGATCACAAGCCTGGCCACGTAGTTGTAGAAGCGTGGTTTGCTGTCTGCGAGATACTCGAACACTCGTCGCTTATTCAATGTAATAGCATAGACGCCATATCTGTACTTGGCCATGAGCTGACATGCATAGTCCTTAGCCGCCATAGTTGTAGCATGAGCATGGAACTCGTTCATAAGGAAGAAGGGGACAGGTTAGTAAGGCGGTGGACGGTGGAGTGTGGGGAGGCGGAAACTCAAGCCTTCTCGCTCGGACTTGTCATTCTGCGAGCTTGCCGCCTGGAGCTGCGAAATTTGCGAAGGCTTCACGTGGATATTCTACGACGTTGCCCTCTCTTAGTCCGACGGCAGGCGGTAGGTGATCTTCTCGCCGTCGACGGTGATGAGCTTGCTGTTCTTCATTTCAGTGATGATGGCGGAAAGCTCATCGGCGGCAAGTTTCGTCTGGGACAGGGCGTTGATGGTATTGGTCAGCGTCTTCACCTTGCGCGGACGGCACTGACCAAGACTAACCAGGCGCTTGACGATTGCAGCGAGTCGTTCGTCCGGCGATGCCGTATTTGAGATTCGCAGTACGGCAATCTCGGCAACGGACTTCTCGCGGAATACCCGGATCTTCTTTGTCGTCAGGTGCCTGATCAGTGGATCAAAACCGGAATCTTTGGAGACGATGTGGAAACACGCCTTCGGCTCTTTGGCAGCCAGCTCACCGATGTAGTAGGCGATATGAAAGTCCAACGCGTTGGGCCCGTTGCCTGACATCTTCACATATTCGGCATCCGTACCGAGCGCCTGCAGGGTTTCGGCGAGCTCGAAGGGGATCTTCGTCTGGTTGGCCCCGACAAAGACCATGACCTTGAAACTGTGCTCTTTCAGAACCGCCAGATTTCTCGGCTGCACGTTCTCGTAATCAATCAGGATGTAGTGCGTTTTCATGTGTTCAGGAGGCTAACACTTTGAGCGGAAGGACGCGAGAGTGGAGAGTGGGCGGTGGGACGTGCTTGTCGTCTGCTGGGTTTGAACAGAAGGTAACGAAGGGAACGAAGCGGTGGTGATAAACAGCAGTATAGATGACCAGTCCCCTGTCCAACTCCGAGTGTTAGCGTTATCCAGGCCAGGTAAGCAGTTGCTCTGGGGCGTTCGGTGGTTGTGTGCCAGGGAGGATGATGGAGCCCCAGCGGTCGCCGCCGCCGGCCTCCCAGCCTCGGCCGTGGGTGTATTCCCGGACGGTGAGGGCGGCTGTGCAGGCGTCGAGCATGTCCTTTGGGCCTGCGGCGAAGTTGGAGAAGTCGATGGCGGCTGAGAGGGGATGGTCCTGCAGGACGGTTTACTCATGGCAGCGAAGACAGAACCGGCGAGACTGTGGTGGCCAGCTTCCGGATGAAGGGACGAAATGGGGACAGATCTTCTGTGCATGCTTCTTTAACAACGAGAGCGACATGCACTTACAATGTATGTCGCGAGGGATGCGGTGAGGCAAAGTGCTGGACGGTCGGAGGAAGTGGTCGCGGCATGGTCGCCAAGTGGTCGCGACGACGTATCTGCACGTGAGCTTGACGAGGGGTGCTGGCATGCGATATGCGTGTTGTGTGCAACCGGCACGGGCAATCCGTCGGTGATCAGGCGAGAGGGGCAATCCCTTACAGCGCAAAGCGATCACCTCGCTGGAATGATAACTACCATCAGATCAAAACCGTCGCTGCAACAGGTGACGATCATATCGTTCATAAGCAGTGGGAAGACGACTGTCGTGTCGATGTCGTTGTCTACTTTGCAAGGAACTCAAACTGGGGTGTGATTGCGCCTGCCTTCACGGAGGATACGCGCCGCCTGAATCACGAAGGGCACCGTAGGTTCGAACAGAACAAGAAGGGGTTCTTGAAAGAGTTTCATCAGTTCGATCACCAGACACGACCAGGTTGCTCGCATTTAGCGCAAGAGCGCAGACGGTCTTGAGCCGTTTGCTTTGTAGACGATTTTGAACACCCGGCGCCCCCGCCTCAAGGCCCGTTCGACACAGACGCCAAGCGTAACGCTTACGAGAACAGGGGGGACTTTTGGGGTGTAAGAGGCTATTATCTGTGCATGCGGTCTTATACTAGAAGGGTGCGTTTGGGCTCGATAGGGTTTGCCGGGGTGGCTTGGTTGCTGGCGATTCTTTCGTATCAGCATGCTTTTCGCCTGGTTGCTGCGCCAGAGGATGTGCAGGCGTCGGGATTGGCTATTGTTCGTGAGGAGCTTGTTGTTCTTGAACACAGCGACTTTGGACGTGGTCGGCGTGGTTCGTTGATTGTGGGTGAGGTGCGTCAGCTTCTGGCGGAAGAACGCGTCGTTTTTGCTCCCATGACTACTACGCGGGGATTGACGTGGGATCCGATTCTTGGCGGGAAAGTGATCTATATCAAGGTGATCGAACTGGGTGGGGACAAGTTTCTTCATCAGCGGCCATCGGGAATCATGGAGGCGCTTGTTCACGAGGCTGTGCATTCTCTTAAGAATACGCGTCGACGGATTAGCGTCGAGGAGGAGTGTGATGCTTTCTCGGCGGGGATGGTGGCCGCTGCTTTCGTCGCCGGCAATCCTCCGCCCTCGGTGTTGTCGGTCGATGGCCTGCCGGTGGCGGAATTTGTTGAGAAGGCTTATCCGAAGGCTCCGCAGGATCCGGGGTATAAGTGGGTTGGGGAGTAGCGCTGAAGGTCATGGATTCGATGGGCTCGTTCTCGTCGACCGCATCAAAGCGGGCTATACGTCGACGAAGGAAATTGGGATGTCCCCCGTTGATAGAGAGCGGGAGCTCATACCCCCGCAAGGCAACAATTCCCAGCCATTCTGGCTGGGCTAGCATGTTTGTCCCCGTTGGGG
>JABGOW010000222.1 GCA_018645275.1 Verrucomicrobiota bacterium | reverse complement strand
TGTACCCGCCACAAGGGGGACTGCGGCTGATGTGCCCGTGAAGGAGATGGGGAACCCCTCCGGGTGGGCCGCCATAACCCCGGCGCCTGGTGCTGCAAGACTGACCTCGGTTCCACGATTCGAGAAGTAGAGATGGCGTCCGGCTGCATCAACGGCCGCAACGGCGATCACCCCCTCATAGCGAGCTGGGTACAGAACCCCGCTTACCGCACCATTCCCGGCGGCAGCAACAAGCACGACGTCCCGGGCCATGGCGTAACGCACCGCCTCCGACAGAATTGAGGAGTCGCCTCGAGAGCCAAGACTGCATGTGAGTACCCGCGCCCCTCGGTCCACGGCTTCAATGATCCCTTTCGCCAATGTAAACGCATCACCGATGCCTTCGTCCGACAGCACCTTGATGCTGAGAAGGTCGGCATCCGGAGCGATACCCTGCAGAGATGCGTCGTCACCGACAATCAATGACGCGACCGCGGTACCGTGCGTGGCCACCGTGCTGCTTTCGCCGACCAGGTCAAGCCGGGCGATGCCGTTGCGTAGCGATCGCGCCACTCCCGTATCCAATATCCCTACCGTGATCCCACTACCCCACGTCGCATTTTCCCCGATACCCAACCATGCGAGCGTCTGGTTTCCGAACGCCTGGTATCCCGCCTCTGGCGGCAGCGGTGTGTTGCCGTCCTCGGGTTCTGGTGACCGGACATAGCGGTTTGGCATCCAATCCGTTGGCGTGGGCCCCTTGTCTAGAAGCTCCCGGAGCTGGTCGCTACTGCGGACCCGAATTCGGATGGCATGGCTGAATGTGAGGGTGTCGATGATGCGGACGCCCAGCCTGCGCGCCACGGCCTCAAATGCTTGGCGGTCCTGTTCATCGTAGAAATGAAGAACATACTCTCCGGAAATCACATCACTGCCAGCCAGTTGCGTGTCCGTGGAGGTTTGCCCGCCGGCGGTACCATGGTCGGAAGCACGAATACCGGACCTGGGAGGTCCTTGTGCTGGCGCGCTGCGTGAGATCGGAGGCACAGAAGCCTTGTCTTCGGTCATACCGTTCGTCAGGGCCTCAGGCTGAAGCGAATCGTCAGTACGCACAAGTCGCATCGCGACGAGTACGGCGACCAGCACCCCCCCCATCAGTATGCTTGCTCTCACTCCCCGCATGATCCCGTTCTCCAAATTTCGATTTTCGATTTTCGATTTTCAGCTTTGCTCTAGAACGGCACGTTCAGGTCAACAAACTCAGCTGTGACAGAGAAACGCTTCTGCAGCACCTCACCCACAGCCCGGACACCGAAGACCTCTGTGGCATAGTGCCCCGCGAAGATGGCATTCACCCCGTACTCTTGTGCCAGGCTGTACGCGACAAGCCCCGGCTCTCCGGAGACATAGACATCTATGCCCTTCTGTCCTGCTTCGGCGATCTCGCCTGCTGCGCCCCCAGAAACAACGGCAACGGTCTGTACCCGCTTCTTTCCGAAATCCATGGTCTGTAGATCTGAGCCCGTGACGCCGCTGACCCTCTTCTTTAAAGCAGAGTAGGAGACGGGCTTAGGTAGTCGCCCTTCAAATCCGATCTCCATGCCATTGTAGTTTCCAAAAGGCTTCAGAGCGCGCAGGCCAAGCTTCCGGGCAATGCAGGCATTGTTACCGAGCCGCGGGTGGGCATCCAGAGGAAGATGCGATGCGTAGAGCGCCATGTCATGCTCGATCAGGAACTTGATGCGTTGGTAGTTCAGATCTGTGATGTGGGCGAGCGAATCCCCCCAGCTCAAACCGTGGTGGCAAATGAGCAGATCAGCACCTAACGCCTGTGCTGCCTCAAACGTCTCCATGGAAGCATCTACACCGCAGCATATCTTGCGGATCTTCCCAGAGTTCTCAACTTGAAGCCCATTCTGCGAGCTGTCTTTAAACTTCGTGATCTGGAGTTCTTCGTCCAGAAAGGTCACGATCTTCTTCAATGTCGTCATGTGATATCCCCCGTTATGAGCGGATCATAGCATGAAGACCGCCAAAATCGAGGGCAGGAATTCGGTGGACTATCCCCGTTTTTGAGCTTTGGCATTCAGAGAATGTTTGCAAACAGGGCACCATCATGATTCAGGATGTGAAATGGTAGCAGAGGCGCGTACTGCCGGCTGGAGATCCCTCGCAAGCTCGGGATGACAAAGAACTATGGGAAACGGTCATCCTGAGCTTGCGAGGGATCTCTAGATGCTCAACGGACAAAAAATGGGGAAAGTCCCCTTGGTATTCGACAGTGTGTCGCTTGAATCAAGGTCACCTCTACGCAGGAGATTCCCCCGTTCTTGAGGAGTAGCAGGGGCGGAGATCCTTCGACAAGCTCAGGATGACAGCTCTCTAAGGTTCTCTGTCATGCCGATCCCGACGTACGTCGGGACGAGGCATCTCTGCCACATGTTAAGCGCATTCTTCCGCTTATGGGGGTGGTTGACGAATTACGAAGAAACCATGGGGATCGTCATGACCTTTACGGCATCAAGCTCGAGCTCGAAAAGCAGGTCATCGCGGCAGACATCCGCATGAGCGAGAGAGACTGGAAAATGCGGTAGGTTCTGTCGCTGGCAGTACGCGTGATAGAGCGGCGCGTTCTTGATATCCTTGAAGTAGGCGATGGACCGGCTCGTGTCAGACCATGTCATGCCCCGACCTTCGAGGATGGCAGCCACCACCTCCATCGTCAGCGCAATCTGCTTTTCGACATCGCCCACATGGGCGGTTGCACCGTCTGGTGTGATGCTGGCCGATCCCGAAATATAGAGCTTACGGCAGTCCGGGACCGCGACCTCAACCCCACGGCTGAAGGAACTACCATACTCCCAGGCTGCGCCCTGCAGAGGTGAATCGACCATTTCAATCTTCACGTCGGGTGTCTTCGGCTGGACAGCAAGAACATCGGCCACCATGGCCGCTTTCGAAGAGTTGGCAACGCCAATACCCGTACTGGCAGGGACAAGGCCATCGAAGACGTTGTGCTTCTCGAAGAAGGCCGTACGCACGGCATTGAATTCGTCATACCACTCAAGGATGCGATCCATGTAAAGCCATGTCCGGACGACGTGGTCAAACGTCATGTCTGCCTTGGCCAGGGCGGTGCACATGAGATCGAATGTTTCTTCAGTCTGGCGTTCGCGCGACTGGGTCACATCTGGCGCGTGCAGATTTCCAAGACGGCAGTAGCGGGCATAACGGTCTTCGTAGACGCTACCCACGGTCTGGCCGCCGATTACGAGCGTTTGAACATCCCCCGTGACCGCCGTCGCCTGGGCACCCGAGAACGCCATCCCTGAAGGGCCTTCGCCATGGATCCACGTTACCGGCCAATCCCGGTGCCCGTTGATGCGCTCTGCTTCCGGTACGCCCCTTCCGGAAAGCTCAGCTCCGCCGAAAACAAACTGCGAGACGATATGGGCTTTCTTCTCGCGAATAAAATCCGCAACGCTATCAAACATCGTATGCGGATCTGGTGATGCGGGCTGCACGGTCAGGAAGTGCTTATCATAACCGGGCCGTTCAACCGTAACGATATCCACCGGTCCGCCGAGCGCCTTGTGGATAGTTGCACTGTCGTTATTGCCCATTGCGTCGAGACTCACTTTCATTTGTGGATTCAGTGACCCATCCAGCTTAGTGCGCTGCATGCGCGAGCACAACCCCTTGCGTGCTACCCATGCTGCTGCCGAACATGGCGTACGCAGGTATCTGCAATTTCATCGGACTTTCCAAAATAGTCGAGTACACGAACCCGGCAACCCGGGGCTTCCGTATCCAGGGCGGCTGCGAGGGCGGGAATATCCTGATTGGCATGCTTTCCCTGATTAAGGAAGAACGGATAGACATCGACGATTATTGCACCCGCCGCCACTAATTGTCGTGCCGCCTCTTCCAGCGAGGGCGAAACGCCATCGAGAAAGGCTGCTTCCACGCGGTCGTAGATTTCGGATAGGCCTGCCCTCATCCCGTCTACCATTTCCCGGAACTCACCGTTCGCCGCCTCCCGGCGACTGCCGTGTGCCATAACAACCAACGCTCGCATCGCTTCTCCCGCACGCCCTGCGTTTCGCCGTTCGATGTCTCGCCCTGCCCCCCTCCCGAAAAACGGGGTCACCGGGATGAACGGCATTTACAATACCAAGTGATCACTTTAGCATAGTCTTCTATGAAACGTCTGCATATTGAAATCTCACTTCTTGTCGTCTGTGCTCTTGGAATCGCGATCACCTCCGTTGTTGTGTCCAAACGAGGCCCGGCAGAAACGAAGCCCGGTGAAGCGACCATCGTGGGCTCAGAAAGCTGCAAAGAGTGCCATCAACGGTTCTACGAACTCTGGGAGCCCTCACATCACGGCAAAGCTATGCAACCGTATACGCCGACGCTTGCGCGTGAACAGCTCACCCCCCACACCGAACCGGTCTTGATTGATGGAGTCAACTATCAGGCAGACATCAGCGGCGAGAAAGGTTGGATCATTGAGACGGGACCAGCGGGCACGAAGCGCTATGAGATTCTTCATCTGATGGGCGGCAAGAACGTCTTTTTCTTCCTGACGAAGCTGGATCGTGGGCGCCTGCAGGTGCTTCCGCTTGCTTATCGTCTCGGCCCGAATGAGTGGTATGACACCACCGGGAGCATGCTGCGTCATTTTGGGGATGACGAACCCGCCGACGAAGCCATTGATTGGCGCGATCCCCTGTTGACCTTCAATACGGCTTGCTTTGGCTGTCACGTCAGTCAGCTCTCCAAGAACTACGATGAGGAGACGGATACCTACAACACCGTCTGGAAGGAACCCGGGATCAACTGTGAGACCTGTCACGGTCCCGCCTCCGAGCATAACCGCGTCTGTCGAGAGGCGCCTCCGGGAACCGTCCCCGAAGACCTTAAACTGCCCCCGCTTAAGGATATTACCCCGCTCCAATGGGATGAAACCTGTGCGCCTTGCCATGCGAAGATGCTCCCAATCACGACAAGCTTTCAGCCCGGCGACCGCTACTTCGATCACTATGGTCTCGTGACATACGAAGACTCCGATTTCTATCCTGATGGCCGCGATCTGGGCGAGAATTACACCTACACGAGCTGGCTCAGAAGCCCCTGCGTCACCAGCGGTGAGTTGGGCTGCATGCATTGCCATACGTCAAGTGGCCGTTACCGCTTCCAAAGTGAAGTCCCGGCCGAAGCCAACAAAGCCTGCCTGCCGTGCCACCAGGCTCGCGTTGAGAATGCAACCGCGCACACCCATCACCCCGAAGATGCCCCCGGCAACAAGTGCATCTCTTGTCATATGCCGATGACCTCCTTCTCACATATGCGCCGAAGCGACCACTCCATGCTCCCGCCCACACCGGCAGCGACCATCGCGTTTAACTCACCGAATGCCTGCAATATCTGCCACGCGCACCAATCACCCGAATGGGCCGACGGCCATGTGCGCAGATGGCGCGCGAATGACTATCAGGCTCCCGTCCTCGAGCTGGGGCAGCTCACAGACGACGCGCGCAAATCCGACTGGACGCAACTGGACGCCATGCTCGCTGTCATCAAAGATACGAAACGCGATCAGGTCGTGGTCACCTCCATGATTCGGATTCTCCAGAACTGCCCCGAGCCCAGGAAGTGGCCCGCGCTACGCGTCGCCATGGCGAACCCCTCTCCGCTTGTCCGTAGCGCTGCCGCGATGCAGTTGCGCGACGATCCTGCTTCCGAATCCTCCTCGCTCCTGTTAGAGGCGCTCTCCGACGATTTCCGTCTTGTTAGGATTGCCGCCGCCGCTTCGCTCCAGCGCTATCCGCGTGCCAGAATGAGTCCCACCGATGTGGCGCGGTTTGAATCCGCTACGGAGGAGTACAAGACGTCCATGATGACGCAGCCGGACCGATGGTCCTCCCACTACAATATGGGTAACTTCCTCTCTGACAACGGGGCCATTGACCAGGCGCTGAAGTCCTACAAGAAGTCCCATAATTTGCGGCCCGAGATGATCCAACCGCTGGTCAATGCGTCCATGCTGCTAGCCCGCCAGGGACAGACCTTGGAGAGTATCGCCCAGCTCCGCAAGGCCCTTGCCGTAGCACCGCAGCATGCTGCCGTGAACTTCAATCTTGGGCTGGCGCTCGCTGAGCAGCAGGACATGGTTGGCGCCGAGCGCTGCCTGCGGCAAGCCGTACAGAGCGACCCTACCATGGCAGAAGCCGCCTACAATCTTGGTGTGCTTGTGGCAGGCCAGAATCCGGATGAAGGCATCGCGTGGCTCAAAAAGGCCCTCGCAGTGAGCCCGGGCGATGGCAAGCATGCCTACACCCTTGCGTTCTATCTCAACCAGAAGGGGTCCGTTTCCGAGGCAATCATGGTGCTCGAGAAGCTCCTTGCCGAGGGAACGCCGACGGCGAATAGCTACCTGTTGCTCGCCTCCCTCCATGAATCCGCGGGAAACCCGCAGGCTGCAGCTGCTGTCTACCGCAAAGCCAGCGGGGACCGCACCATGCCGGCGTCCCTGCGTCGACATGCCCAAATGAAGCTGGAAAGCGCTTCCGAGTAGGGGCTTCGCAGGGCGCTCTGCGCTGTCCCCGTTGATCAGGTGCATCACCTCGGCACTCTATACGGGGGCGGATGGGCAAGTTATCCGCACGAGAGCGCCCCCTCAAGTAGCGTGCCCCTGTCTTCGGGGCGAGGGCGCCCCGGCTCCATTGTTGCGGACTGAGGGGACTGCAGAAATGGAGGCGGCCCGCCCTCGGGCCGCTCAGACTTAACGGTTACTTACTCTTTCGGCGTTTCAATGAGACGAAACGTCTTGATACAGAGATGCAACGTTTTGACGGGAGTCCATGCCATATCTCGCAGAAAGGCCTGAAGGAAGCCGTTTTCAGAGATTAATTTCAGGAACCGTGAGAGTTGGCATCCTGCATGCTTATATACCAGGCAGACCGCGACTGGTTTGGTACGAGAGGGCCATATAACTTGGCACCAATGAAACCCTGCTGGTCAAAGGCCGGAGCAAACATGAAAGCCGAGAGAACTCGATTCTCTCGGCCTTTGTGTTTCTAGGGGGGCGGGAGCCCTCTCCATTCTTTCACACGAAATGCCGATTCATCAGAACCATTCCGTTTAGCCCGTCAGACCGCGTCGAGAATTCTGCCGGCAATTTCTTCCTGGCCAAGGCCATCGCAGGGGATTGTGAGATCTGCGTACCGGTTGTAGAGAAGCAGCCGCTCCTGGAAAAGGTCATCGAATGACTGATCCGGGCGTTTTGCGATGCCGCGCGTCGAGAAGTTGTGGATGCGCGCTTCCAGTGTGGTGAGTGCAGTGTCGAGAAAGACAATCACCCCATTGCACCCGAGATGCCGCATCGCCGCATCACTGTAGGCTGCGCTTCCCCCCGTTGCGATGACATGATTCTCAAGATCAACGGTGAGCAGAATGCGCTCTTCGATATGCCGCAGCGCCAGATGTCCCTCTGTATCGAGAATCTGCTGAAGCGACCGATCCTCCGACACCTGAATGAGAACATCCGTATCGAGAAAACCGCACGATGCCTGCTTGGCCAGAATAACCCCCACCGTACTCTTGCCAGAGCCCGGCATTCCAATCAGTACGATATTCTGGTCTGACTTCATAATGAGAGGTGAGTTGCCACCTGTAGTCCTGATCGCCTTCGGCGGATGAACTTCAGCGAAGGCTGGTGCGCCCATCAGGATTCGAACCTGAATTTTCGGCTTCGGAGGCCGATGCTCTATCCATTGAACTATGGGCGCATATCAAAGAGGCGGGTAATCTAGCGCATGGATCCGAACAAATCTACTCAATAACGCCTTTGTCTATTAGAATGTCCCTTATCTGCTGCTTCAAGAGGCGTTTTCCTTCTGTAGTCTTGAGAAAATGCTCTCGGCGACGGGCATCGGTTTCGAGCAGGTAGCGTGCCCCAGTCTCCGGGACGAGGGCGCCCCGGCTCCATTACTTCAGACTGGGGGTTGACTGTAGAAATGGAGGCGGCCCGCCCTCGGGCCGCTCAGAACACTAGAGGGCCATCAGCAAGCTCACGCCCTGTCGGATGACAGGGCGGGCTCCGCCGGTCTGGCCCGATTTGAATCTACCCGTTAGCGCGTTCGAATTCCTGCATAAAGGAGACGAGGGCGTCGATGCCTGCCGTGGGGAAGGCGTTGTAGATCGAGGCGCGGACACCGCCTACGGAGCGGTGTCCCTTGAGGCCTTTGAGGCCCTGTTCGGCGGCATCGGCGATGAACTTGGATTCGAGATCCTCGTTCGTCAAACGCCACGTCACATTCATATCCGAACGGCACTCCTGAACGGCTGTGCCCTTGTAGAAGTCACTGCCGTCAATGGCTGCGTAGAGTTTGCCAGCCTTGTCGATGTTCTGCTGGTAGAGCGCGTTGAGTCCCATCTTCTTGATCCAGCGGGTCACGAGCATGTAGGTGTAGATCGTGAAACAGGGGCAGGTGTTGTAGAGGGAGTTGGCCTCGATGTGGGTCTTGTACTTGAATATGGAGGGCAAATTTTCGGGCGCCCGATCGGCGAGATCCTTGCGGATAACGACCAGAGCCATACCGGCGGGGCCGAGGTTCTTCTGGGCGCCGGCGTAGATGAGGCCGAACTGGTTGGCGTCGAATGGGCGCGAGAGCATGTCGGAGGACATGTCGGCAACCAGGGGAGCCTCTGTCTTCGGGAAGGACTTCCACTGGGCACCCGAGATCGTCTCGTTCGAGGTGATGTGCAGATAGGCCGCGCCCGGTGTGAGCTGCAATTCGGACTCGGTGGGGACGCGGGTGGGAATCTCTTTGCCACAATCGGCTGCAATGTTGACATTACCGAGGAGTTTGGCTTCTTTGATGGCCTTTCCCGCCCAGGTGCCGGAGTTCGTATAGTCAGCGGTCTGGCCTGCGCCCAGAAGGTTCATCGGGATCAAAGGAAACTGTGTGCTGGCGCCGCCCTGCATGAACAGCACGGCATGGTCGTCGTCAAGCTGCAGGAGCTCTTTGGTATTGGCGACTGCCTCATCGTGTACGGCGGAGTATTCTTTGCCGCGATGGCTGCTTTCCATGATCGACATGCCGGATCCTGCGTAGTCAGGCAGATCGCGCTGGATCTCTTCAATGACTTCGAGGGGTAATGTAGCGGGACCTGCGCTGAAATTGAATACTCTGGACATGTGGGGCTCCTTTCGCCGAATACTCGGCCTGACAATCGTTCTCGGAAAAGCTGCAATCTAGCGGTGAAGAAACGAAACGTCAATAGTTTGACGATACAGGACCTTCCCCAGTTTCTATCCCTGCTTGTCGCATGAGATCTTTCGACTTCGCTCAAGATGACGGTTTTCTAAGGTTCTTTGTCATCCCGAGCTTGTCGAGGGATCTCCGGAATGTGCTTCCAATCGTGCATACCAACGACACAAGGTCGTTGGGGATGTGCAAAAAGAAAGCGCGGAGCATTTGCTCCGCGCTTTCGAGTGTTTACGGGTGTGTTTGCCCTACTTGAGGGCTGCTGCCTCTTTGATGAGGCGGTTCGCTATGACTTCGCGCTGGATCTGATTCGTGCCTTCGTAGATCTGCGTGATCTTGGCATCGCGCATCATC
>JABGOW010000256.1 GCA_018645275.1 Verrucomicrobiota bacterium | reverse complement strand
CTCTCCGGCTCGCGCGAAAATTGGCAGCTTCTGCGACTCAACCAGTGTGTTGAAAATGTCAATCATGGGAATGCCGGTACGCACCATGTTCTTCGGAATAATGCGCTTCGACGGGTTCACAGAGGGACCCCCGATGTTCACCATGTTGTCACGAAGGATGGGGCCCTTGTCACGCGGGACCCCACCGCCGGTGAAGACCCGGCCGAGGAGATCCTCCGAGAAGGGGACGCGCATAGGGTGCGAAAGGAAGCGCACCTGTGCGTCGGTAGCAACTCCCTTGGCTCCGGCGAAGACCTGCAGCGAGACTTCATCCTCGTGTAGGCGAATCACCTGCGCCAGAGAGGTCCCGGTTCGTGATGTCACTTCAGCCAGTTCTTTGTACTTCACGCCGGTGGCGCGAATGCTGATGACATTGCCAGATATGTTCTCAACACGATGATATACTTTATGCATGACTGGCAACCTCCGCTACCAACTCCCGAAGCTGACCTTCGAGTTGTTTGAATTCGTCGCTCTGCATGTCGGCCAGATTCCAATCCTTATGCAGCTGGGTCAGCTTGTGGAAGAAGTGCCGCCCCTTTTCTTTGTCGTCAAATGTCATCTTGGTCTTCATGAAGTCCGCAATGATCGCAAAGACGTATTGCTGACGTTCTTCCGATGTCGCTCCGTCGACAGCATCAAAAGAGTTCTGCTGCAGATAGGCCGCATCGAGGTACTCCGCCTTCAGATAGATAATGAAGTCCTCCATGGCCGTACCTTCTTCGCCGACCACTTTCATCATCTGTCCCACCTCGGTACCCCGCTTCAGCACCGTACGTGCAATTTCGAGTTCCTCGGCCGGAACGACGCTGGGGTACTTTGACCAACTATCGAGAGGGTCGATCGCGGGATAGCGACGCGCATCTGAACGGGCTCGCGAGAGGCCGTGAAATGCTCCCACCACTTTGAGTGTGGCCTGCGTCACCGGTTCGTCGAAGTTGCCACCCGCAGGACTGACCGTGCCACCAATGGTCACCGATCCGGTTGATCCGTCCTTGAGGCGAACGATACCCCCTCGTTCATAGAAGGCGGCGATGACAGACTCGAGATAGGCGGGGAAGGCTTCTTCACCAGGAATCTCTTCCAGTCGTCCTGATGTTTCGCGCAATGCCTGAGCCCAGCGCGAGGTAGAGTCCGCGAGCAGCAGAACGTTGAGGCCCATCTGTCGGTAATAGCCCGCGAGGGTGATGCCCGTGTAGACGGATGCCTCTCGTGCGGCTACCGGCATGGAGCTGGTGTTGCAAATAATGATCGTACGCTCCATCAGACTCTTACCGGTGCGCGGGTCCGTGAGCTCTGGGAACTCGAGGAGTGTCTCAACGACCTCGCCGGCACGTTCGCCACAGGCCGCAATAATGACGATGTCTACCTCGGCATAGCGGCTGGTGACCTGCTGTAGCACGGTCTTGCCTGCACCAAAGGGACCGGGAATGCAGTAGGTTCCCCCAAGGGCAACGGGGAAGAATGTATCCACGGGGCGGACTTTGGTTACGAGTGGCTCTGTGGGCCGCAATCGCTCAGCGTATGCCTTTATCGGGAGTTTGACCGGCCAACGCTGTAGCATCGTAATGTCGTGGACGTCACCACGCTCATCTTTGAGTTTGGCAATCGTATCGGTAACCGTATAGGGACCTGCGGGGGAGACTTCCTCAACCGTGTAGGTGCCCGTCAACAGGAAAGGAACCATGATGCGATGTTCGAACATGCCTTCTGGAACCGACCCCAGCGTCTCGCCAGCAGTGACCTCGTCGCCGACTTTCGCGGATGGGGTGAACTCCCATTTTGTCTCACGGGGGAGGGCGTCAAGATAGATGCCGCGCTGGAGGAAGAATCCGCACTGCTCCGCGAGCGGAGGTAGCGGGTTTTGAAGGCCATCGTAGACCTGGGTCAACAGTCCAGGGCCAAGCTCGGCGGAGAGCATGTGTCCACTGAACTCTACCTTGTCTCCAATGGTGAGGTCTGTTGTGTCTTCAAAAACCTGCATGTCAGCCTGCCCGCCCCGAACACGTACGACTTCGCACATCAGTTTCAGTTCGCCAAGACAGGCGAATCCGACTTCGTTCTGGCTGACAGCGCCTTCGAATGCGACGGACAACATGTTGCCGTTGATGCCTACGATTTTGCCGCTGCTCTGGTTCATGGTCTAAACCAACCTTGTTAATGCACGGTGCGCTTTTCTGAAGCGCCCACCATGCGGTTTCCGTTTTCTATTCAGCTGTCTCAGTCTCAATCGTCTCGCCTTGCGGGGAGGTCCCCTCGGAGGGCGCGATCGCCGCTTCGATTTTTGCCTGTCCACTGGCGGCGTCCATTTGTGCCCAACGCTCTGCCAGCCTCAGCTTCACACCGTAAGCAAGCACGGCGCCACCGCCAAAAGGGTCGGTTCCAGCAAGCTCATCAAGGATGCGCCAGCGGATCTCATCCAGGGCGCGCTCTCTTGCGAGAGGGGTGGACTGGTTGAATGCCTCCTCAACGCCATCCTCAAGTCCAACGTCGAAGCCTGTGTGATCGCGCAGAAATGAGCCTGCGTCCTGCTGGCGTTTTGCTGCGCGCAGGCGAGCGGCCGCATTGCGGAGCTGCGTCTCGCGTGCAATCCACTGCCCGGCAAAGGGGTGCGAGCTCTCGTGCCCGGTCTCGGCATCCGAAATACTCCCCAGTGCACGCGCATCGCTCGCCGTGAGGTGCTCAGCGCAGAGCGCCTGGAACGCCTCGGAGCTGAGCTCGGGGGATGCATCAAGCGTGATGCTTGGAAGACTGGATACGAGGTAGTAGTAGCTCATCGCCTAGGCGTCCGCATCCTGGGTCATCGCACGCTTCACAATCGCCGCCAATTGGGGACGCAGCAGACCGCAGAGCGCATCGGTGAGCGTTTCGCCGGTGAAGTCGTGGTAGATGCCGCTGTCCTTCATCGAAACGATGAATCCGGACACCACGTTTCGGTCACCTTTGATCGTGAGGCCGTTCTGAATCTGCTGACTCATCTCGCGCATGAAGAAGGTGTTGGCTTGTTGCTGTTGTGCTTCACTCAGAATGACTTCGATGTCCGATTCACCTTTGTCGTTGCAGTAGGCCAGGACGACGGTCTTAACCAGCTCAGCAAACCCCTCGGTGCTCAGGGACGCGTCGACGCTCGAGGAGACAATGCCCTGCAGCGTTGCGGTTATGGAATCAGCCACGGAAAGGATGACATCGCGAGCCGCTTGAGAAATGGCGCTTTCGCCGCGCTGTTGGTATAGCTTTCCGTCTTCGCGAGCCTTGCTGAGTAGTGCTTCCGCGTCGGCTTCAGCCTGTTTCACCATTTCTGCAGCTTTTGCCTTTGCCTCTTCAACAATTCGAGATGCTTCTGCATCTGCCTTTTCGATGCCGTCCTTCTGAATCCGGTCCAGCAACCCCTGTAGTTCTTCAGCCATGAGAGTTTACCTATTCTGTGCACATCTCGCCGTTAGTTCCCGCCGTCAGGGAAAATCTGATGAAAGTAAGCGGCGATCATAGCCGCTCACCAGCCGCATGTGAAGCAAAAGAAGATGGCCCGTTGTATTTCGCGTGTTAGCGAGGAAAGAGGGCGTCCTTCAATCCTGTTCTTCGGCCTCCAGCCAGAGATGCTTGTAGGGGTGGTGATCGAGCAGCGTGGGGTGCCAGCCGCGGACGGAAGGCTGAATGAGTGATTTGCTGCGGTAGAAGTAGATCGGCATAATGGGGACCTCATCCATGAGGATGGCCTCGGCATCCTGAAAGCACTCCTGGCGCTTGGCGGGGTCGGGAGTTTCGGATGCGCTCCGAATGAGCGCATCATAGCGGGAGTTGGACCACCCTGCACGGTTGTTTCCTCCGTCGGTTATCCACATATCGAGAAAGCTGTTCGGGTCAACGTAGTCTCCAATCCAACCGGCGCGAGCGATGTCGTAGTCTCCGGTTTGCGTCTGCGCCAGGTAAACCTTCCACTCCATGTTTACAAGCTCGATGTTGATGCCAAGCCCCGTGATCCACATTTGCTGCAAGACCTCTGCAATGCGAGCGTGGGAGTCAGCGGTGTTGTAGAGCACGGAAAGCGTGGGAAAGCCCTTTCCTTCAGGAAATCCAGCTTCAGCAAGCAGCTTGCGGGCAGTGGCAAGGTCTCCCTCAAGCTGCGCACGGGCTGTGTAACCACCTGTGTTAGGCGGGGTGAAGTTGAATGCAGGGAGCTCGTTGGCGCGCGTAACGAACTTGGTGATCTGTTCACGGTTGATGGCGAGCGCGAGCGCTTTGCGCACCTTTGGATTGTCTAGAGGCGCCCGGTTCACGTTGAAGAGGTAGTAGTAGCAGCCAAGGTACGGATCAAGCCGGAGCAGCTCCGGCTTGCGGGTCTGATAGTAGGCGATGCGGTCGATGGGAACGGTGCCGGTGACATGCAGCTGCCCGGCCCGAAAAGCATGCTCCTCGATCGTATGGTCCCCGATCGGGTGGAAGTGAATAGCGTTGAGTCTGACGGTTTTTCGGTCCCAGTAGGTCTTGCTCTTGCTCACCGAAATCTGCTTGTTGGCCTGCCACTCCGTCAGCGTGAAGGGGCCGTTTCCAACAAAGTTCTCCGGCTTGGTCCACTGGCTGCCGATCGTGGCAATGTCGCCGTGGGCGAGAATGGTCTGAGGATGAATGGGGAACCAGGAGAAGTGATTAAGGAGGGAGAGAAAGTAGGGGGTTGGGGCTCGGAGCGTCAGTTGTAGCGTTTTCGCATCAATGGCGCGCACGCCTACCTCAGCAAAATCGGTCAATGTGCCCTTGCTGTAGGGTTCGGCATTGCGGAGGCAGTAGAGCATGTAAGCATAGGGGCTGCCAAGCGCCGGGGTCAGCATACGCTTGTAAGAGAAGACGAAGTCCTCCGCGGTGACGGGATCTCCGTTGGACCACTTGGCCTTTGGGCGCAGGTGGAACGTGTAGGTGAGTCCGTCCTCGGTGACGTCCCAGTGGCTTGCTGACCCCGGGACAGGAGCGAGGGTCTTGGGGTCTTCGGCGACGAGGCCTTCAAGGAGCGCTGAGATGATGTTGTGCTCCGTGACACCTGTCACCAAGTGGGGATCGAGATCTTTCGGTTCCGACCCATTTCCCAAGTGGAGGACTTGGTCCCTATCGCCTTGCTCGACCCGCGTTTCACGCTTCGCGCAACCTGCGAAGAGCAAAGCAGAAAGCAGAAAGCAAGAAAGGGCGGGAAAGAGGAAATAGATGGTAGAGGTGCGACGAGAGTGGCCGAGTGTGCGGCACGAGCCGGAAAACGAGTATGTCCGGTCTTCGATTTTCGATTTTCGATTCTCGAGTTTTGCTTTGTTCATATGTCGTCCTTTCGGAGGCAGGCGACGATGCGCCCGCTTTCGGAGTCACTAGAGAGTGGTTCAAGAGGAGGGCGTTCCTGTGAGCAACGCTCTGCTGCGTGGGGGCATCGCGGATGAAAGGGGCAGCCAGCTGGGGGTGCAGCGGGGGAGGGGACGTCTCCGCTCAGGACCATGCGCGCCTGTTTGGGCTGTCCCGCTCTGGGGATCGCCGAGATGAGGGCCCGTGTGTAGGGATGTTGAGGGCTCTGCATAATCTCTTCGGTGCATCCCAATTCGACAATGCGTCCCAGATACATGACGGCGATCCGGTCAGAGATATGCCGAACGACACTGAGATCATGGGATATGAACAGGTAGGCCAGCCCGTATTTCTCGCGCAGATCCATGAGGAGATTCATCACTTGGGCCTGAACGGATACGTCCAGAGCGCTGACGGCTTCGTCGCAGATGATGAGGTCGGGTTTCAGGGAAATGGCCCTGGCAATGCTAATGCGTTGCCGCTGTCCCCCCGAGAACTCGTGGGGATAGCGATGCAGAGCTTCCCTGCCAAGGCCCACATCGTCCAGGAGTTTGGCGGCGGCCTCTGTCTTCTCGCGGTTTCGGATGACCCCATGCTCAATGAGCCCTTCTGATACGATCTCCAATACGGTCATACGGGGATTCAGGGAGGCGAAGGGATCCTGGAAAATGACCTGCAACCGGCGGCGTAGAGGGTGAATCTGTGCCCGCGACCCGCTCAGCATGTTGATGCCGTCGAATGTGATGCTCCCGCCCTGAGCCTTGTCCAGCAGGAGGATGGTGCGGGCAAGCGTTGACTTTCCACAGCCGGATTCTCCGACGAGCCCAACGGTTTCACCCGGGGCAACGCAGAGGTCGATTCCATCGACGGCTCTGACATGACCGACTGTGCGGGAGAAAACGCCACGCCGAATGGGGAACCAGGTTTGTAGGTCTTTGAGTTGGAGCAGAGGGGTGTCGTGTTGGCCGTCCCGGCCAATATGAGTCGGGCCGGTGTCTTCCTGGTCTGGTGATTGGGCGAGACGCCCAACGCTACAGGCGGTCTTCTCCTCTGTTCTTCTGTCTTCCTCACTCATGGGTTCTCCTCGGCTAGGAAGCAACGAACGCAGCGGTCGTCATGGCGATAGAGGTCGGGGTGGTTGCGTTGGCAGCGCTCGAACGCATAGCGACAGCGATCCTGGAAGTGACAGCCTTTGGGGTAGTCCAGCGGGGATGCCACTTGCCCGGGAATGGCGGCCAGTCGTTCGCCGGGGGTTGCACTGCCGGGAATGACGGCCAGGAGCGCTTTGGTGTAGGGGTGAATGGGATCCTTGAATAGCTGTTCTAGCGGTCCCGTTTCAACAATCTCCGAAGCATACATGACAGCAACGTGAGTGCACATCTCCCAGATGACGCCCATGTCATGCGTGATAAGCAGCATGGCTGTCTCGTTCTTGCGCATCTCGCGGATGAGATCGAAGATCTGAGCCTGGATGGTGACATCCAGCGCAGTGGTGGGTTCATCGGCAATGATCAGATCAGGATCCAGCATGAGGCCCATTGCGATCATGACGCGCTGACGCATGCCTCCTGAGAGTTGATGGGGATAGGCGTGCATGCGTTCGGCGGCATCCGGGATTCCAACCTTGGTCAACCACGTCTCGGCCTCTTTCCATGCGGCCTGTTTGCTCTGCGTGCGGTGCATACGCAGTGCCTCCACAAGCTGGGTCCCTATGCGGTGTAGCGGAGACAGCGCGGTCATGGGTTCCTGGAAAATCATGCTGATCTTGTTTCCCCGGATGCTGCGAAGCGCGTCGATCGGGATTTGGAGCAGGTCTTGATCCCCGTAGCGGACGGTGCCGCCCATGATCTTGCCGGGGGGAGAGGGGAGCAGGCGCAGCACGCTCATCGCGGTCACTGACTTCCCGCATCCGGATTCGCCCACGAGCCCCAAAACCTCTCCCTTATTGATAGAGAGCGAGACATCCTTGACGGCCGGCAGCATCCCGTCGTCCGTTTCGAACGACACCGAGAGGTTCTTGATTTCCAGTAGAGGTTGCATGCTACTCCATTCTCGTCTTTGGGCGGGGGTCATAGGCTTCTCGAACGCCTTCTCCAACAAAGACGCCCAGTAGCATGACAATGAGCAGGGCGAGTGTTGGGTAGAGAATGAGCCACCAGGCGGAGCGGTTGGCCTGGGCTTGGTGGAGGAGCTGTCCAAGGCTGGGCGTTAGGGCTGGAAGACCAAACCCCAGGTAATCGAGGGCGGCGAGGGAGGCGATTGCCCCGACGAGCGTGAAGGGCAGGAAGGTGATGATGGGGGTAATTGCATTTGGAAGGATGTGCCGGAAGATGATCTTTCTGGAGCTGATACCCATCACGCGTGCGGCATCGACGAAAGGCTGATGGCGTAGACGCAGGAATTCTGCCCGCATGTAGTAGGAAATGCCGATCCAGTTGAAGATGGCGTAGCAGACCAGTAGCAGCCAGAAGCTTGCTCCGTAAATGGAGCCGAGCAGGATCATGACGTAGAGAAAAGGAATGGCGCTCCAGATCTCGATGATTCGCTGGCCGGCAATGTCAACGCGCCCGCCGTAGTAGCCCTGAACGGCGCCTACGAAGATGCCCACGGACATGCTTGCCAGAACAAGTAAAATGCTGAAGATCAGCGATACGCGTAGCCCATGCACGATGCGGGCGAGGACGTCACGCCCGGCGCTGTCGATACCGAGCCAATGTCCGCGAATTGGTGGATGTGGCCAGGCAATGCTGTTGTCGAACAGAACCCGATGGGCCTGTCTGCCGACTTGAATGACGATGGGGTTGACGGCCTCCTGTTGACAGGAGACAGCGGACCGTTGGATGCGCTCGCGGTCGGATGGTGGAATCGCATTCCATAATGCGGGTGGCTTGCCGACGGGGGTGAGATCCTTGCCGAGTATCATGTTCTGTGGCGAGTCGCTTTGATCCTCGGAGGTCCGTAGCGTGATGCGCACTGTGGTGGGAGGGCGCAGCCGTGGGGTGTACGCGGAAAGTGAGAGCTCTGCCCCCAGCCTGGGGTTGGTTCGGGCCGTGAGGGTCTGTCGCAAGGTGGGGGCAGTTTCGTTTCGAAAACGTGCGGTCAGTGCACGCTTGAGGTCCGGGCTCACCGGCCAGGTGGCTTCAAACGACGCTCCCTTGAGCGCCTCTTCCGTGTCGCGCATGAAGAACGGAGCCGCCGCACGTGAGCGCACGATGGTGAGGTCGGGCGCGATATTGATGCTGCCGGCGAGCGGAATGGGAATGTAGGTTACCGCAACTCGCCCTTCGGCCAGCAAACTCTCCTCGCTGATGGTTTCGCGGGCACCAAAAGGAATGGGGGCAAACAGCATGAAGTTGGATTCATTATCCTGGAACAGAGGTAGTGCGTTGAGCTTCTTGTAGTCGGGGCGCGTGGGTTTGCCTTGCGGGACAAAAGTGCTCTCGGCGTAGTAGCGCAGGAACGGGAAGTAGTTGCGACCCTCTAGCCTGATGAACAGGGGCTTGTCATTGCAGAGCAGATCTGCGCAGAGGGTGAGGATGAAGACGATGGCAAGCAGCCATGCCGAGATATAGGCGCGGCGGTACTGCCTGAAGCGCAGCAAACGCTTGCGTGTGGTCGGACTGAGTTGAAAAAGCGTCTTCATCGTTCGAACGTGATGCGGGGATCAATCAAGAGATAACAGAAGTCAGAGACAATGCGGCCTAGTAAGCCTAGAATGGAGGTGAGGGCGAGGATGCCCATGAAGACGGCGTAGTCACGGCCAACAATGGCATCAAGACTGAGTCTTCCCATGCCAGGGATTTCGAAAACGCGCTCAATGATGACCGAGCCGGCGAACATGACCGTCATGATGCCGCCGAAGCCTGTCGCGATCGGAATAAGCGCATTGCGTACCGCATGGCCCCATATGGCGCGGCGGGCGGTGCCGCCTTTCGCCAGGACGGTGCGGATATAGTCCTGTCCGATCTGGTCGAGGAGTGAATTCTTCATAAGCATCGTCAGCACCGCGAAATTGCCGATCACATAGCACAGGACAGGCAGGAACATGTGCATGAAGCGGTCGGCCAGCTTATCAGACCAGGTGAGTGCGTCGAAGCCCTCAGACTCGAACCCGCTGATGGGGAAGATGTCAAGGGCGCCGTCGAGCGTCCCGCAGAGCAGCATCTTCAGCACCATACCAAAGGCAAAGGCCGGTATGGCATACCCGATGAACACGAGCCCGCTGGAGGCAAAGTCGAATGGGGTCCCGTTGCGGAGCGCCTTGGTGATGCC
>JABGOW010000289.1 GCA_018645275.1 Verrucomicrobiota bacterium | reverse complement strand
TCGAACGGTTGCTTGATGGACTCACGCCGTTAGTGTCTTAGGGTCACGTCTAAAGATTCAAGATATCGCACGCTTGCTTCTCGATTTCCTTTTCCACACTGTCTTAGGGTAACGTCTAAAGATTCAAGATATCGCACGCTTGCTTCTCGATTTCCTTTTCCAACCTGCCTCGCTTCTTCTGCTCGAACCAGCGCAATCCTGCGTTGACGGCCGCGTAGTCCATTGTTCGCCCCGAGGGGCTGACAGCGCCCATTTCGCGACCCAACTCGGCAAGCGTCAGTCCTGTGTAGTGCCGCGCCAGTCGGAGCACAATCCACTTTCCGAGATCACCATGTCGCCCCAACCATTCTGCCCGCTTTGCGTCACGCGCTTTTTCAACCGCACTAACGATGTCCTCAAGCGATGCACGCTCACGCAAGCGTCCGCGACGCTCGGTTTCACGCACTCCCTCGCCAGCCATCTTCTTCATCCGCTCAATGAACTGTGCGCTGCCAATCGCCACCACATCACGAAATCGCTCGAGGCGAGTGGGGTCCACGCCACGCTTTAGACGTTGACGAACATCCTCACGGTACCGCTCAATGCGCTTTGCCTTCTTGCGCGAGGCACGACGAAGAAGCTCTCCTGTCGTCAACCACTGCGGACCTCCCGCATAGCCGCCATATACCCGATAGGAATTCCAGGGGTATTTTCGCAGTTCCTTTAACCTGGCGCTCACCTGCTCGGCACTAGGTGGGGCCGAGATGCCCTTCGCTTCCGCACGGCTCCGCCTCTTATCCAACCCGAAAGCAAGAGTCATGACGGGGTTCAAGTGCACGTACAGGCTCAAGTTATAAGCCCAGGCTGAGCCTTCAACGGGCACGCTGCGAAAACGCCCCTGAAACAGCGGGCCCACGCGCTGATGGCGAGCATTGAACCAGCTACTGTATGCTTGCCCCAGCCACTGCATCCCCTGACTCAGGTTTGCATCTGGGGTCTCAATGATGCAGTGATAGTGGTTTCCAAGCAGACAGTAGGCGTGAATCACAAACCGGTAGCGCTCGACCACCTCACCAAGCAGCTCGAGAAAGTGCTCATGATCACGTACATCTTGAAAGATAGCCCGACGCTCTATCCCGCGGTGCATCACGTGATACCAACCGCCCTCCACATTCACTCTCAAGGGTCTTGCCATGGGCAAAAGGTATATCCGTACGCGCGACGCCAAGTCAATCTATATCTCGTATCTTTAGACGTGACCCCTCGAGGCCTCCTCGAGGCCTCTAAAGCGACGACTTGCCTGAACCGTTCGCGCCGTAGACAAGCAGGTGACGGCCTTCAAGATCGAGAGTGAATTCGCGGAAAGCCTTGAAGTTCTGGATCTCGATACGGTGTAGCCGGGACGTCATACCTTTCCTTCCTCCTTGATGACGGCCAGCAGGTCGGGGCTGTCGGATGCGATACGGAGGAGGCGGTTGCGAATCTTGGCAGACGGGGCATTGTGCGTGTTGTGCACCTGCCCGAGGAAATCGCGTTGCTGCGCCTCTGGAGCATCGGACACGTAGGCATCGAGCTGTGGAGCGAGATCGTTAAGAAAGAGCAGATCGCGCTCCGCCATATGGTCGCGGAAATAGCATTCCATGACGCAGGCGTCAATGAGGTCCTCGAGAAACAAGGCGGCCGATTCCTCGCCAATGCGCTTGGCCGACTGAACCAAAAGAACAAGACGATCGAACCAATGAGCTTGCTCCGTGGGTACTTTCATAATCGGGATGCACTTGAAGAACGATTTTTTGGCACGATATGTGTTGCCCGCATTTTCAGGGAAGTTGTCTTTGAAGCAGCACCGGAACACCGATGAGTTAAGGACAGCGGTCAGCGCTGCGAGTGACTCACTCCCGCTCGTCATGATGTAGCATGTGTCGTTGACAAGAAAGCGCTCACCGCGATCCCAAAAGAAGGGCAGTTTCTGAGCAATTTCCTGGTATAGAATCTTTGGGCCCGCGAAGAGATCCAGATAGTCATCGGTTGGATTATTGTCTAGCTCAACCCAGTGGTGCTGACCAGGATACGTCTTTTCTGCGGTGGCTGTTCGCACGCGCCCGTACCTGCATTGCCCACGGGCTTTGAGCTTGCGTTCGAACTGGGTCAGGTGACGGAAAATGGCGGGGTAGTCTCGCTCTAGATACTCGTAGGCACCAAACTTGATGATGAGTTGATACGTCTCCTTCCAGTTGACCTTGTAGCGCTCGACATCGCGCCCTCGAAGCAGCCTACCTATGAGTTCGACCGAGGCGGGGTCCTCCGCTATAAGGGCGTCACGCTGCTCGGCGGTTAGGTAGAAGGCCTCATTAAGGCCAGTGATTATGCCACGAGAGATCTGGAGATCCCACCTCTCGAGCGGGACGCCTTGAGCTTCCACTAGATCTTTGATGCGTTGACGAGTTCTTGACAGAACAACCCATGCGTCACCTCCGAGCTTTTCCTGGGGCACGGCGTTTGCGGCGAAGTAGCCTGCCGGGTCTTCCATAGCGGCCCTGTCATCGCTGGCATAGCAGGACATGACATGGTCGCCAGGTTTCCCGGAGAGCAGCCGTGTGATGCAGGTGTAGGTGGTCGCGGCACCGAAGTTCTGCGCCATGCCGAAGTCGAGGACGGACCGGGTATTGACCTTTGAGGCAAGGAACTCCCGCAGCTTCTTGCCGTAGCCGGCACGCATCCACTTGTTCGAGGTGATATACACGAGCGTGCCGCCGTCGCGCAACAGGGCCGCGCCGCGCTCGTAGAAAAAGCAGTATACATCCCCGCGCGCGGCGTAGGTGCTGAATCGCACCTTCCATTCTGCCTGAATAGGGGTGCCCGCAAAGCGCTCGACGGAAATGTAGGGCGGATTTCCAATCAAAACATCGAATCCTTCGGACAGCGATTGGTCGAACATCCACAGGGGATCGAAGAAGTCGGCGGATTGTTGGGGATCGTACGGGTCCCACGCGGCCAGCTTCAGGCTCGTTTCGTGATCAGCAAACGTCCCTTGTTCGAGTTCCTTCGCGAGTTGGTTACGGAGTTCGCGGTCGCGCTTTTGTAGCGCGAGCTTGCGCTGACGGGTGACGGCGGCGAAGTGGTCATGGCGGACGCGTTGGAGTTCGGACTCGAGTTGCTTCACCTTTGGGCTGGCAAACAGTTCGAGCTGGTTTGCGACCTCCAACCCCATGAGGGTATCGGCGGCGACGAATTTGGTTTCCAGATTCGGGAGCGGGCGAATGCCGTGATTCCCTTTCTTGTTGCGGTTGGTCTTCTGGTCGCAAACCAGGGAGATGAAAAAGCGGAGCTTGGAGATTTGAATGGCGATGGGCTGGATGTCGACGCCGTAGAGACAATTCTCGATGAGGTAGAGTTTGCGACCATAGTCGTCTTCATTGTCGGCAAAGTCACGCTCGATGGCCGTGACGGCGGCATCGCGCGCGGATGGATCGGGAATTCGGCTCGCCGCGTCGATCTGAAGTTGCATCCACTTGGCGTTGTCGGGGTCGAGTTTGTGAATGATGTAGACGAGTTTGTGCAGCATTCCCATGGGGAAGGCCCCAGACCCACAAGCGGGATCAAGGGTCTTGCAGGTGTGGATGCCAGCCAGAAGGGCATCCGTCTCCGCCTCGTTGAACGGGTGCTCGCGTTCGGTATAGGCAAAGAGAATATCAAGTCCGGCTTGGGCATCCTTCTCCTGCATGCCAGCCTTGACCAGAGCACCGGCAAGGTGGGTCTTCAGCGCTTCGTCAACCATGTATTCCACGATGGGGCGAGGCGTGTAGAATGAGCCAGTCTGTTTGCGGGCGGTGGTCTTCGTTTCGTCGTTGTATGAGGCGAGTAGATTTTCGAACACCTTGCCCAAGAGCTCGGGGTCGAGAGCGATTTCCTGGTCGATGGGTGTGTTCTCAACGATAGTAAATTTGTAGGCGTTGAGTATGCGGAGCAACCCCAAGGCCTTCACCTTGCCCTTTCGCTTCTCGCCAGTCACCTGATTGATGTCCAGTTCGCCTTCTCCGAAGAAGATGCGGTTTGGCACAATGGGGCGTTCCCCTTTTGTCGTGAAGCCGTCAACCCGGAGCATGCGGTTCTGGTTTCGCGGGTCTTCCCGATCCAAACACTCAAACAACCCCCCGTTGAGAAAAGGGATGTCAGCAAAGACTGCGGGGGCGTCATTCGGATCTCGGAAGAGTTCCGGGTAGCGGAGCAGATTCGTGACCCCATGCTCCTTGTTCTTCCCTTGAAAATCTTCTTCGGTCACATAGCGCCGGTGGGGCCGCCCCTTCCCGTCCTTGCCCATGCGCTGGTTCAGGGTGGCGAAAAAGAGGTTTTGGAGGATGCCCTGGAAATAGGAGCAACTGCCAGGATCAAGATCAACGAGTATGTCTTCGAGCTCGGCCAGATTGAAGAGTCTCTCTGGGACCAGCTGCTTTTCTTTCAGGAACCAGCAAAAAATCAGGCGAGTCAACAGACGGATCAAGGACGTAGCGTTGCGTTTCTCTTCGTCGGGCTCAATATCGGCGGGGAACTGCACCTGCGGCAATGCCCAGAAATACCACCGAGCCAGATCCTGATAGAACCGCTTATTGAGAAGCTCTACGTTGAAGATCTCTTCCCATGCAGCATGAAGATTGTCGAAGCAGTTGATCGGGAGCCGTTGGGGATGGACAAGGTTCTCAAAGGCAAAAGAAGCGAGGATGTCAAGATGGCCACGATGCGGTTTGGAAAGAGAAACGTTGCGGATGATGGTCACTTTTCCGAGGACATCCTTTTCTGCGTCGCGCTTGTTCTGACGACGATTGATGACAGCGACGGAAAGGACTGCCTGCTTGTCAACCATGTGCTTGATGAAGACCATCACCGGCGTAGGAAAGAGCCGGTTGATCTGCCGCGCAATCGCAGTGAGCTTCCCGCGTGCGTAGGTGTTGCCCGAGAGTTCAACGGCAAAGAACAAATACGACATCAGGAGACCTGTGTCGACTTGATTGCTCTCAAACAAAGTAGCCTGTCCCCCCAGTTCTTCGTCGGTAAGTTGGAAGAGGAAGTCGATAGACTTCCAGTCATTGAACGATGCCTTCTCTCTGTTGAACGGGCGCTCCTCGCTATTGTCAAATTGCGCCAGGAATCCATCAGGGGAACCGTCCACCCCAAGAACCTTCTCACTCTGATAGCCGAGCGTATTGAGCAGACCAATGGAGGCCGTTTTCAGGTTGTCGCGCCCAAATGCGGTAAGGCTTGTTTCAATCTGTTCTCGTATATCGCTCATGCTTGCCGCTCCTGTCGATTCTCGGTGAGTCGATAGATTTCTGCGGAACGTCGATAGATTGTCGATAGATTGTGGGGTGTTGCCATGATGCCCTGGATCGGACGATTCGGAACGAACGTCGGTCGATTATCGGACGATTGCAGCACCTGACACTTGGCTCGTCTCCCTGCCAAGTGATAGATTCCCGCGTTCTGGTGATAGATTAGTGATAGATTAGTCATGAGCTACACCGATGATGTACTTCGTGCTTCGACCAGCACCCGTTTGTTCGAGAAGGCCAGCACTGACCAGACCTGTGAGGTCCCTATAGACCGTCTGATACGCAACTCCAAATGTTTTGCGACACCAGCCGCTGCTTATACTGCCTTCAGTCTGAACCTGTACCATAATTTGCTTCTGACGGTCATTCAGTTGCGCCTCAACAGACGGCGGAATCAAGCCTTGAACATCAGTGGGGGAGCGAAGACGGTCGAAATCGCCGTCTGGTCCCGGCAGAATAACTTTGAAGTAACCATCTCGTTTGTCCAGCTTGTGCATATCAAGACCGTGGTCCTGCATCGCAACACGAATTCTTTCAAATCCGGTTCCGCGCTGTTCCATCATATCCAGCGAGGCGAGACATTCGGCGATCACCGGATTGCGTCTGCACGAGTCGTAGTTCCCGCGTCGGAGTTTCGCCAGTGTCAGCGGTTTTGGGGGATAGCCTGGACTCGATACAACCAGACGGTCTCTGAAAATCTCCAGCCTGATCTTGCGGGAGGCGTCCTCGTAATCTCGATGCGCGAAGGCATTCACCAATGCTTCACGCACGGCGCGGCGCGGATACTCGTCGAGCTCGATGTTGTTGATTCCCACAACGCGTGTTGGGTGCTCTGTATGGCGGTGTGCAAATTCAAGGAGGGCGTCAATAACGCGCGGAATCGGCCCGCTGAATTTCGTCTGAGCCTTCGGTTTCGACGTAACCCTGATGTCACGGTACGCATCTGCCAAGACCTGGCATTGCGCATATTTTAGCCACGGATCTTTGCCGAGAAACACAATGCCGGCCGCAGTAGGCTGCAACTTGCCTGTTTCTCCGTCCCGCCAAAGCAAACCGCGCACACGGAAGATGCTGGCCATCTTTGCCATTGTCATGGATTGCGCCGATCTGCCGGACAGTTTCGCGTGCAGTTCTCTTGCTGCCTGAAGGTCCAAGTCGCGCAGAATGAGGTCGTCTTGTTGGGACGCCTCAAACGCCGAAGCTGCTTCGATGGTATCCTCTGCACTCTCTTCTTGGCCCGGTTCAGGAACAATACCGTGCTCTTCTTTCAATACGTGGAGCAGCCAAGTTCCCACCTCCTTCTTAAGATCAATCCGGTCTATGAAGCGCTTGTAGGTGAAACCATCTTTCTTGATCTGTTTGAAGAACTCCTGCGTCCGCGGGTCTCTGCCTGTGTCGTGTCGACCCTTGACCATGGCCAGCGCCGGAATACCCATTGACCGGGCAGAGTTGTACTCTTCATGCGTGGCTGATTGAGTCACGCCTTTCTGTGCGTATTCCCGATCAAGCATAAGCACATAGATATGGCAGGTCTTCAACGTCGTAAGATATGGCTTGCGTGTGGGGCGTGACGGCGGCGGCAGCTTCTCAAACAGAACGGGTTCGACATGCTCCTTTAGAGTTGGATCAGTGGTTAGCAGTGAAAAGAGCGCGAGCCGTTCCGGCTCAAGCTCCTTTTGCACCGAACTGAGGAACACTCTGTATTTCGTTCCGCTCATGACTGCCCCCCTCTGATTACCAGCCATGTGATGAGTTCGAAGTCGGATGAGTCGGTGGCCTGCTCCGCCTTGTCGGGGATGACGAAGCTCCGGCCGGATTGCAGGCCAGCGGCGGTTCGCTTCTGGAAAGTGCGAGCAATGGAGTTGATTGCTTTGAGCAGCAAGGTGCTATGCTTTTCCATGTCCTTTCCCGCGTTCGTCTCCTGATCAAACAAGTCGCAGAGCGCCTGATAGGGCGTCGCCTTACCCACACAGAGCTTCTGAAGCATGGAGAGGACATTCTTTGCCTGAGTAAATGAGAAGCGGACCGTTCCATCATCCCGAATGTAGAGCAGATAATACTGTCCCAAGGGATTCACGTTGGAAGAGCGCTTCGCTTGTGGCGGTTGCTTATGTCGCAGACAGAAGACAACACCGGGCTTCACAATGTCACACCAGTTCTGATCGAACAGTTCTGTGCCCCTTATCTGGTCAAGCGTGGGGGTCACTGAGTAGAGCCCCAGCGGGGCTTCTTCAAGCAACTCGCGATTGCTGGCGAGGAAATTCATGAGCTCAACCCGGAAATCGTCAAGGGTGAACTCGCTGAGTGAGACGTTGTCGTCCATCTCCTCCAGGTCGATCACTTCATCTCTGAGCCGGATGAGCTGTTTCTCGCGGTAAGTCAGTTCTTCAGCCATCAAGGTCTCGAGCTGGTCGGGCGCAAGGAGGTTGTCCGCGCCGCTGGCGGCCAAATCCACCATCGCCATCCGGGCTTCAACACGATCCTTAAGATTGATGTATTTGTTCAGGTCTTCAGTGGGCCAGAAGTTGACGAGCTGAATCTTCTTGTTGGTACTGCCCAGCCGGTCAATTCGGCCAAAGCGCTGGATAATGCGCACTGGATTCCAGTGAATGTCATAATTGATCAGGTAGTCACAATCCTGTAGGTTCTGGCCTTCAGAAATACAGTCGGTAGCGATCAAGATGTCGATACCGCCCTCCTGCGGCATATTTGGCATCTTGGCGCGCAACTTGGAACGAGGTGAGAAGTTCGTCAGGATCGAGATGAAGTCGGTCTGGCGGGCATAGCCGGAAGGCTTGAAAGTGGTGCGGTTGTCACCAGCGCCCGTCACGAGTGCGCAATGCAATCCCAGTTCCTCGGTCACCCACTGTTGAAGGCTTCTATAGAGGTACTGGGCGGTGTCGGAAAATGCAGTAAATACCAGCACTTTCCTGTTGCCGTCGTTGATCGGAGCATTCGCTTTGTCTTGGATTAGCCGTTTCAGCTCCTGAAGCTTGGCGTCCCGGTCCGGGGTGACGGCTGCGGCCCTGTCGTGAATGGCCGCCAGTTGCTTGCGGTCCTCTTTCAGGTCTTCTTTCCATTCCTCGCGTTCGAGATGCTCTAGCCGGATCTCCAGTTTCTTGCCTACCGTGAGCCTCTCCAGCAGCTCTGCTTCCTCCTCTTCGCCTTGGTCCGTAAACAAATCTGGCCTCGTGTATTCGTCCAAGTTCTCGTCAAAATGGTCTATCTTGCGCAGTAGATCGTCGATCTTTGCGATTGTACGCTCAATGGACACCTCAAAGCTGTGAACGGAACTCTCGAGGCGCTTCAGGTAGTTCACGCGCATCATGCCAATCAGATAGGATTCACGTTTCCTCTGGTCATTGAAATCGGCGAGTTGCCCCTCGTCCTTGATGTAGCTCTCCGCATGGGCGTCCTGTAAATACGCGGTCGGATTGAAGATGCTAAGCTTGTATGCGGAAATAGCCGCATGCAGGTCATCGTAAGAAGGAAAGTATCCTTTTAGGTCCGTCGCTGGATGCAATGCGATTGGTTTGAGTCTCTTGGGAAACTCACCCATGCCTTTGGTCCCATAGTAGCTGATGATATGGCGGCGGGAACGAGCGATAGTCAGTTCGTCAAGGAGCTTGAAGAAGGTGGAGTCCAAGGCGTCGAGCAGGCGGCTAACTTTACGTTCCGGGTTCTTCTTCGGGTCTGCCCACTGCGTGAAGTGGGTCTGCGCATTTCGCATTGCCTGGGAAATACTCTGAATGCCGATGGATTCATGGAATGCCCGATCTTCGTCCTGAGTGATCAGAAGGAACTGGTTACGAAGGTCCTTCAGGCTGTTGTTTACGGGGGTGGCCGATAGTAGTAGGACTTTCGTGTCGACACCGCTCTTCAGAACGTGATCCATGAGAAACTCGTAGCGTGTAGTCCTGCGTGTTCCGTCATCACGGTCTTTGCCACGGGCGTTGTTCCGAAAGTTGTGTGATTCATCAATGACAACCAGGTCATAGTTACCCCAGTTGTGGGTATCATACGCAGTTCTTCCCAAATCCGTGTGCGCCAGTACCGTATATGCAAAGCGATCTGCGAGAAGAGGATTACGGGTATCATTCTCACGGTAGACTTTCCAGTTGTCCTCCAGCTTCTTGGGGCACAGCACAAGAACACGTCCGTTGAGAAGCTCGAAATACTTGATGACGGCGAGGGCTTCAAAGGTCTTCCCAAGGCCCACGCTGTCGGCAATGATGCATCCTTTGTGTTTGAGCACCTTATTGATAGCGCCCTTCACGCCGTCTTTCTGGAAATCGTAGAGCATGGCCCATACGTGGGATTCGAAGAACCCGGTCTTTTCATCAA
>JABGOW010000376.1 GCA_018645275.1 Verrucomicrobiota bacterium | reverse complement strand
CCCAGACATCAGCAGCCAAAGCCGGGACAGCCAGGGCTGCCCTCTGGACGAAGGCGCAGCTGGGACTTGCCAACCTATACTCCAGTGAGGCTGCCGCTTCCGCCGACTCGTTTTCCGGCGAGGCCACCTCCGCCCTGCAGAAGTGCTGGGAGACTTTCGCGAGTCTTGACCGACACAGAGGGCTGCAGCTTGGTGAAATCAGTGACCTCAAGCGAGGCACTTTCAGCGTGCTTGATAGAACCATAGCGAGTCTCTCGGAACAGGGCAAACACCAGAAGGCCTTGGACGCCTTGGATGACTGCCCTTCCGAATTGTTGCAGGATTTTCCAGACATTCACGCCCAGCTCGCCTCCGCGCGAGTCCGGGCTCTCAAGGGCTGGAGTGGGCAATGCATCACTGAAGGAAAGCATGAAGAGATTGGCAAGAGGCTGAAAGAGGAGGGGCTGCCGGCAGACAACCGAACAGAGGTCATGCAGCATGTGATTGACCTCTATCAGCAGGCGGTCGCGGATGCACTAACCCGATACGACATAGAAACAGCCATCGAATCGGTCAACGGCGGTGAGAAGTGCATCGAACATTCGGGAGATGATTCGCGCAAGTATCTGGATGCACTTGGAGAGGGGATGGCCGGAGCGTGGCAAGGCCGCGTGGCGAAACTTTTGGACGAACGCGAACTCCAGAAAGCTAAGGAACTGATGAGCAAGCTTCCGAGGGACTGCTTCGTCTACGGCCACGCGGAGCCCGCGTTCGCAGACCTGTCATTTGCACTCGGGGAGAAGCTCTTTCACAATGGGAACGTCGAAGAGTCGATGGCGACGTTTGAAAATGCCATCGCTTTTGGTGCTGGCGTGCCTGCCGCCTGCGAATGCGTGGGCGAGATTTGCCAAGCCAGCCTGAAACAGCTGGTGCTGGGCTCTGGCCCTCCTGCTGCTCCCAAAGACGTAGTCCAAGCCGCAAAAGTTGTGTCGTCCGCCCGGAAATTTCTGACGTCCCGGGCTGCTGCCCCTGGACGCGGTGGCGAAGCAGCGAAATTTGCTACTGAAGCACTTGACAAGAACACTGTAGAAGTCATCCGGGCGCTGGCGAAACGCGGTGACTATCGTGCTGTCAACAGCTTGATGAACAGCTTTCCTGATGATGTTTTCTCTGCCGGCGACATGGACGAAGAACAGCGCATAAGCCTGCAGACGCACTGCCTGTTGGACCGGCTGGCGGCTGCGCCTCCAGAAGCAGAAATGTCGCGGCCTGTTGGTGATCTGGCGGCACGTATAGGCGAGCAAGGCGAGCTGTTGCCGGCAGCACTCCGCATAGTGCGCGCCTACATACTGGCGGAACTCCAAGGAGAATCTCCAACAACCGCTTCCAGAGCTCACCAAGATGTCGCCACCGAGCTAGTCTTTCAGGCGGGCGATTCGCAACCCAAGACTGCGACTGAGTACCGACGAGCCACCGTCACGTTGTGGGTTGACAGGGTGGACTGGCTGCTCACACAACAGGACTATAAGCAAGCGTCGGAGGTCCTTGCAGCAGTGCCTGGTGATTTGTCCCAGGACCCGCTTTACCAAGGCATTTTCCGAGGGAAACAGACAGATGCGGCCTGCAGACACACCGAAGCACTTCTCGCTCGCGGCGAGTTAGACAACGCAGATACCCAGTTGCTGGCCGCCTGCAAGTCGGGTGGCTACCCTATTGCTTTGATCCAGCGGCTTGTGGTAGCTCACACAAAGAAGTTGGCAGAGAAACTTGACGATGTAGCGTCCCTCGCGGCGGTGAGTGAAGCCCGTGACACCTGCGCCCTGCTTGATCAGTTGCCCGAGGCGGCCCAACGCGCGGAAGAATATGCTCAGTCTGCTGTCCGTATTTGGTGCGAAAGGGTCCTGCGCTTGGCCAAAGATGGCAAGCTCGACCGAGCCGAGCTCCTGCTCCAGGACTTGCCTCCTGTCCTACACGCTGCCGCGCCATCCACAGACGGCGAGAAGGACAGGTGTCAGGCGGAAGTTAACTGCCTGCGTGCGGTGTCTCTTGTGGAGCAGGGGCGGTTTCGCGAGGCGGGCGCGGCCTTCGAGAAGGCTGTTGAACTTGACTGGCCAAAGGCAGACCTGGCTGATCGCGGCACAAAGGCCATCCTGGCAGCAACACAGAAGGCGCTCGACGAAGGCCAAGCAGAGCTGGCCCGAGACGCGACTCAGTTTGGCGATGGGCTAGTCAGTGCCCTGAGTCAAGATGGCATGGGGGCAGGATTTGCGCCTGCCTTTCGAGAGAAGGCGTTGGGGCTTTGGATTGCCAAGCTGAAGAAAGCGGTGGCGACCGAAGAGTATCAGGAGGGACGGAGGTTTCTTGAGTATGTCCCGAACGAGTGGGGTGAGCCATCTAGTGAGGCAAAGAAAGTACTGCAGGACATCGCGGTTGCCATAGTTCTGGATTCTGGGAAGAAACACATTGCCGAACGCGATTTCCGGGAGGCAACTCTCGACCTAAATGACGCTCTGTCGAATGGCGCCAGCGCTGATCAGGTAGCAGACGTGGCGTTCACGGCGCTCAGGCGCCTATCAACGGACGGGGACAGCGGCCATTTACAGGGAGACCGTTCTGATTCCGAACTGGACGTTGCCCATCTTTTCTCGGGGTTGGCGCCATCAGTGGCAGAACGGACACAAGAGAAGCTCAGCTGGCGTGAGAAGATTCAAACTCACCTGCTGGAAGGACGCCCTGCCGAGGCCCTGCAACAGGTTAACGCCATGTTGAAAGTGACGCCTGAGGATGGGGGATTGCTCGCCTTCAAAGCCCATGCTGAAAAGGTCTCAGATATGGCCTTCATTCCTGCGATTGTGTCCCGTGGAAAGGAAGCACAGGGCTTTTACATTGACAAAGAGGAGACGTCTAACAGGGAGTATGATGACTTCTGCAAGCGGGTAAGGTATGTCGATTATAAACGTCTCCTTCATCCTGCTGATGCCCCCGGGCGGAAGCTGTTTTCGCCATCGGAGGAGCGTAGCCCAGGCAGAACACCGAAAGCAACTGACGGGCCCGACTATCCGGCCGTGCGCGTCAGCTGGTTTGACGCCTACACCTACGCTACTTTCCGCGGGAAACGCCTCCCCAGCGGGTCGGAATGGAAGCGTGCGATCGGCCGCCACCGATACCCTTGGGGCGACGACCTACTGAATGACGCAGCAAACACAAAGGAGCTGGGCAAAAAGCGTCTCTCGAAAACGGACGAATTCCTGAAGGATCAGTCAGAGTATGGCGTCAGGCACCTGGCCGGAAATGCCGCAGAATGGCTGGGGGATGCTGGCCGCACCGATCTTGATCGTCAGGTAGCGGTCGGCTCATATGTGACGAAGCTCTACAAGAGGGTTCCTTCCTTTGCAGCCGCGCCCCGAACAACCGCCGTCCCGGGGATAGGGTTCCGCTGTGCCAGTGACGCTCTGCCGGCGGTTGATGCACAACAGTAGATTTCTCCCCTTACGCGCAGCGTGTCTGTCCGCACGTACGCCTGTGTGGGCCTGGCACATCGCGGAGTTGGTTTCTGACCGGAGCATTACTTAAACCATGGTCTCAGATCGACCAATTGAGCTAGACCAGTGCGTAAGGGGGCTGAAGAGCACCGGCGGCGGCGGTTGGCTCGGGGCCTCGCCAGGGGTCGAGCAATCTGACTTCCGAATCATTGACGAGTATGTGGTTTTTGCAGTGGCGCTGCCGTCGTATGACGAGACGTTGACCGTCTTCCCCCTCCCCTTCGGCCGAATTGCAGCGGCGCTTACCTTCGAGGACCGTGACAGAGCCGGTCGAAGTTGGCCGCATACCCACGTACTGATTGCTTCCGAATACGACTACAGGAAGACGATAAGGGGAAATCCGTTCGTGCTGGTCCGAAACGGGCTCCTGCACAGACAGCACGTGCCGTCTACTGAATTGGGCACTGTTACGCTGGACCCGAGCCAGGCCGACACCGAAGACAAGTGGCCCGGGGGTGCGGCGGAGCTGCTGCCGGATTCGGGTTGGGAAGATGCGATAACCTGCATACTTGAGAAGCGGCGTGTGTATCTTTTTACACGAGATTTCCCCATTGAAGACCGCCACCGCCTATTTGAAGCACTCGTTCTGTCCTTGCCCGTAGCCGACCGATGCACTTTCTATTTTGCCACTTGTATGTTTTCGCCCAGAGAGAAGCCGCAGAACGGGCAGCAAGTTGCAGACACGTGGGAAAAGGAAACCAGCCGGCCGGTTGCCGCAAGCGAACTCGCTATCACTCTCGGGCTCGTCCCTGTCGAGCAGCTCAACGATCCCGCGTTCGAACGTGCGTTCCGGGATGATCGAACCGGCACGGTCTGGGATCTTGAGGATGGCGCTTTTCCTGAGGAACACAAGGGCGGAATGCTCTATGCGCAGCAGGCGGAAGCCTTGATTCGCGTATCCGCGGATGGCCCCGCGCCGCTCGTAGCCCAAGTCGGTGAATTCCTGGACAGCCTGGGGTGCGACCGCACGGTTGCCGCTGAGCTCTATACGGCCATCATGGACTTTGGTCGTGAGCTTGCGGTGGTAGACGACGACGCATTCGTCAGTGCATGTGAATGCCTGGTCAAGCACCTGCGGCCAGGAAAGGTGTCAGCGGCGCGACTCCGCGAAATCCTTGAGGATGGGTTTGACCGGCTGGTTGAACGCACACTGAACGCCGAGAATCCGGAAAGCGTCGACAAGTTTGGCGACGTTTTCGTCATGTTGACCCAGGCCCGGCTCTGCGTCGATGGTCTCTTGCCGGCAGCCTACTCATCTGCTCTGCGCGGAGTCACTGGCACTGACGGGCATGCGAAGCATCTCCGTCCTCTCCTTGAGGGGACACTGGGAGCCGTGGGAGCGCACGAAACTGCCTATCAGATCTTGCGTGAAGCTCTACGAAAAACCAATATACCGGACCAGCGCTTCGCGGCTCTGGTATCTGGGGAGGCGGTGGACGAAAATGGCTTGGAGTTGGCCATATGGTTGCGACATTTTCCTGAGGAGTTCGCCCGCCACGAGGATTTCCCAGAAGCGGTCGTGGCATGGGACAAGAAGGTTCCATCATGTATTCGAAATAACATCGAGAGTGTGATGGGCGCTATCGACGCTTGGGAAGCAGCGCCATCCGTTCCTCCGCCTGAAAGGCGAATAGAGTGTTGGAAGGTGGTACTTGGCGCGCTCAGCCACAGGTCTTCACCTCAAATGGCGACCGAGCTTCACGAGGCAGCGATAATCAGCTACCTGGATGCCGTGCTTCAGAAAAGAGACAGTGAAGAACTTGTGGTTGTTGAGACCTACCTACGGGCTTTGGTCGATAGGTATGGGGGCATGGTAGCTGAGTTGTGTGAAGGGGTGGTGAAGGTTCTTGCTGGAAAGGCCGTGTCCGTGCGGGGCATTGTCTCTGGAGATCCCGGCGGGGGTACTTTCGCCGCTTTTCTTGTTATGCTCTATGACGTGGCTAGATCGAGACGCACTGCTGTCATGCAGCAGAACTTGGCTCTTGTGCGAAAACTAGGGGGCAACCACCGTCCGCACTTGCTGAAGCACCTTTTTGGTCATATCTGGGCCCGCTACGATAGGTACGGGCATGCCTCTGCCGGCATGGGCAAGCTCCGTGTTGCCCAGCCACATAGCCTCGATGACCTGACATCTTGCTTCCGGGGGTTGTGTAAAGAGAGCACCACTGAGGTCGCAGCGAAGCTGGCGGAAGAGCTGAGTGAGTCGAAACTGGTGGACGGAGAGCGCAGGCAGCATATGTGCGGGGTCCTGCTCGCCGAATACTTAGTGGAATGCAATGCTGACGCATTCGTTACTTTCTATCGAATGGCCGGAAAGCAAGGATGCAAAAGAGGAACCCTTGTCAAAGAAGCGTTTGAACACTCCTGGCGACGACGCCGATCAACGAAGGCGGTAGTTGACGAAATTGTCGACCTTCTCTACGTGAACCGGAACACTGACTACACGCTGTTCATTAAGGCGTTAGGAAAGTATCAAAAGAAACTGATCCCCGGGTACGCTAGAAAGGACTTCCACGACGATACATCGGCAGGGAGAACTGGTTGGATTCCTTTGGGTTTAATCATGATTCCACTCGTCGCTGTGATCTTCACTGGATATCACATGTTCTTTCAGACACCGCAAGGGGGCCGCGCCGGATCCACCCAGAGCTCTGAAAACGTGGACAAACCGAAGGAGACATCCAAGAACGGAAGCAAGACAATGGACCCCGGGGCCGCCCCCCCGACGGGACACCAAGAAGGCAGCTCAAACGGGGGCAGGAAGACTTCCTCGGCAACCCAATCGACCAGCGACCGCTCCAAGAAAAAAAGTACGAATCCCTCATCTCCAACGGAACAGAGAGCGGGTGAATTTGCTGACCCTAAACAGAATGTCCAGGCAAAACCATCAACAGCGAAGACTGATGGTCGCGGGGCTGTCCCGGCTCCTCCGCTGAAAGTCGCCCCTCCTGGTCCCGCCAAGGGTATCGCCTCCCCAAGGAATGCTGCTGACCCGACGGGCAGCCATGCCACTTCCACTCGCTCACCGTATTCAGGAACCGAGAAGAGCAAGGGGAATGGCGCCGCAAGAAATAGGGACGATGTCGCTGCACCCGAAGAGGCAGACCAAGGCACTCTCAATAGGCAACTCAAAATCAGACTGGAGCACTTTCGCTATCTCGGCTCTGGTGAGTCAACGACAAACGTGGATTTCTACCTCTTCAGCGTCAAGTCGAGTCGGGACGGCTGGAAAGAACTGGTTTTCAGAGTCCGTGACTCCAAGAAGGAGGACAAGTGGACAGAGAAGCTTCAGAAATGGTCCCCAAACAGCTCAGTGGAGGAGAGAAGAATCGAGTTGGGAAGAAGGTTTTATTCGATCGAGGCGGTCCATCAGAAAGGGGCTGAAAAGCCCATGGAAACTGAAGTCATACTGCGCGTTTACAGGAAGAGGATCGACAACTGTTACTATTCGTTGTTCCCGCGCCGCTCACACCGAGACTCTCGAAAGAAGTCCACAACCTATCTCCTGGAATACAAACACCGCCACACTGACGGTAAGAACTCCATCACGCACTTCCTGCGGAAACAGGGCGAAGACATCACGCTTAGAGGGGAGTCTGACAACACGATCATCCTGCAGATCCATGACGGTTCCAAGAGTGGCATTAAGCTAGAGTGCATTGAGGGCATCACCTATAAGGGTGGATCGGTCAGGATAGGAAAGGCGGAACAGAAGCACTGACACGGCATGACTAACGAAGGCACTCAAGGTTTTCGTGTCCGGTGAGAGTTCCGTGCCTAATGGTCGCCCTATTGCTTCGTGTATCCCTCGATCCGTTGCTGGAGTTGGTTGATTCGATCGGGGAAGGTGTATGCAGTGATGGCACGGTTCTTCATTTTCGTCATGTGCTTTGCCATTTCAAGCTTCATTTCCTTCACGATTGCTTTCTTCTTCCTCGTCTTCAAGAAGCCTTTGGCCTCTTTGGGAAGGCGCGTCAGAAGCTGTTCCATGTTCGTGACCAAATCGTTCTCAAGCTGGAGTCGCTCGCCTTCCAGGTACCGTTCCTTTGCGTCAAGGGCTTCGCGAATGCTCTGCGCTGTCTCTTTGAGTCCTTTTGCCACGACGTGCTCGTCCACTCGCGACCACTCCTGATCCAGCTCGACCCTCTTCTTCCTCACTTGCACGGCATTTCTGCACTTGGGAAGTGTGCCGTTGATTCGAACAAACAGCCACTGAAGGCGACATGCCGTTTTTCGCTGCTCAATCTCCGCGACGCGGCTTTCGAGTGCCAGTGCCCTGAAGCGGGTGCCAACTTCGTCGTACTTGGTCAAGGCGACCGAAAAGTCGCCTCGCTTCTCCAGGTTCCCAGCTGATGTCATCAAGGTGAGGCCATTGTCAAACGTCCGCAGGTCCCCTTCGTACCCTTCAACCCCGATCGCAGGAACACCAAGTTCACTGCAAATTGCTTTGTGAGCCGTCAACCACAGCTTGAGTTGCTCGAAGTCCTCATCGTCGCGGGCATCACGGATTGCCTTCAGATACTTGGCCAAGAGATCTTTCGGTTTCCCAAGAATCCGCCGTCGCACGGCCCTGACGTCCTCTAGTTTTCGGGCGGTCGCAAACGCAACAACGCCCTCAGTCTTGAGATCACCCAGTCCCTTGGTGGCGTCAGCGCATTCCCTAAGCGTCTTGTGGTATTCCTCTCTAGCACAGGTTCCATAAACCGCACGCAACGCCTCCGCTGTGGTGTCCACAGTCTGGGCTATATGCATTGCTCGGGATTTCTTCCGGCCGCTATAGTCAGACAGTTCTGAAAACTGCCCGTAATCGTCGGCGGCTCTGGCCAATTGCTTGAATCGCTCCGGATCTGTATAGCTACCTATCTCCTGGAGGCGCTTGTCGAGATCTGCGCGCGTCTTCTGAAACCTGAGCCATTTATTCCTGAACTGTCCGAGCTCAGTTTCATTCATTCCGATGCGCTTCGCCGCATCCTCCCAGGCAGACGCCGCATCCACAAAGTCGCAATCTTCTGCTGACTTACTGGCACCGGTGGCCAAGCGCATCGTTTCCTCGACAATGTTGCGCAGGTTCCCAGGAAAAGACGAAGGGCCTATCCCTCCTATAAGTTCCGCCTGGAGTTTCTCAAACGTCTTCTTGGCCCGGGCCGCGGGACCTAACTCAGGATATTGGCGAATGAGATGCCCATATTCTCTGCCACTGACCTCTAACGCCCCGGCCGCGAAACGTTCATCGGCTTGTTCGAAGCGTGCGTTGACGGTTGCCCACCATTCCGGGATCCGGTCCTGTTGCCTGGCTCCCGCCAGTTCTTCCCGACGAGCGACAGCGGTCCTCCGCTTTTCCAAAACTGCTTGAAAGTCGAGGGCTGTATCCGCATCAGACAGCTCCTGTGCACGCCTCTCTGCTTCCAGGAAGTTATGTTGAAGGAGGTAGACCCAGAACAGCCTGTCCGGCATCAAGTCTGCAGCTTTCCCCCAGCCATCCGCAGCTTCTGCAAACCAGGAGGCGTCGTAGTTCTTTTCGGCTTGCGTTACAAGGCTGGCGAGCACCCGCGTACTCGGCCCGTTCGATGGTTCATCGTGGTGCTCTGGGAGCTCTTTCAATAAAGCCCGGTAGCGCTCACGTGCAGCGGCAGCCTGGCTGATGTCAGCGAGCTGCGACGCTGCTTGCTCATAGTCTTCCCGGCATTTGCCAAATTCGTCCGCAGAACGAATGGTGGCCAACAGCCCATCCCGCCTGTCTTCTCCCGGCCGGAGCCGGTTCGAATGGGACGCACGGACCTCGTCCGAGAGGACGCTCCTTTCCTCGAGGTAACTCCTGCGGGCCTCCAGACACAGCAGGAAATCGCGCGCTATGCGTTCTTCTTCAGCTATGTTTTCCTCTCCTCCAGCCTTCTTTTTCGTCCACTTCTTGCATATCCATTTCCCACGAATTCGTCTAGCGTGGCCGAACGCCGCTTCGAACGCCTGCTGTTTCCGTGCTTCCCGAAACTCCGTGACCGTCAAACGGTAATGCATATCGCTCCCTAGCCATGCGATTAGCGCAAGTAGAAGCACGATGGATATCGACGCCACGCCGAATGAACGTCTATACTGCAAGTACAGCGTCTGGTTGGCCTGCTTCAGAATGGCCTGGGCGACGGAAGCAGTGGGATATTCGCGCAGTATTTCCCTGGCAACACATCTTGCT
>JABGOW010000388.1 GCA_018645275.1 Verrucomicrobiota bacterium | reverse complement strand
CCAGGCGTTGGAGCCTACGGCAGTCAGTATTCGGGATATGCTCATGCTCAGTCTGCTTTCATCTTTATTGTTTCGAATTCCGGCAAGTGGAGCCAGTGGTTTCTGTGCGTCGGCGCCGACTGGCTTGTAGACGGTCTCTTTGCCGTCGGGCTCCACACGGATTGAGAGAGGCTGCGTACGCACCATTTCATAGCTACCCCGGCGTGGGCAGAAGACCTGGAGCGCGAGGGCGGGGAGCGATTCGATTCCACTCCGCAGTGGCCGAATGATGTAGGTGAACGATCGCGATGTTGCGGTTGTGCTTTCGCGAATGGGGCGGGGCGTGAGCAGAAACTCCGGTCCGGGGTCCTCGAGAACGGCAGCTGGAAGCGATTTAATGTGGCCGCCGAACGGCACGTTGGTGAGCGAGATGGTCAGCAGCATGGGTTGCCCCACGACGGTTTGGGTCGGTTGGACTGCTGCTTGTGCCGAGCAGGTTCCCACAATTCCGCTATACCTCACCGTGCGGCCAGAGTCGGGGAGTGCCCGAACCGTGATCGCGGGTACGTCAGCGGTGCAGTAGACACGCTCGAATCGGTCTTCCATATCTGGGCGATGGAAGAAGTGGTTATCGAAGTAGCTTGGATACTGGTTGGAGGCACGCTTCTGCGCCATGAGTGCGCAGCTCAGATCCGCCGCCTCGGCTTGGTAGATCCCTGCACGACGCGGTACCACCATGTATGAGCACGTCAACTGCTCGACTCCCTCGTGCTCGACGGATTTTCGCGCGATGACGCGTTGGTTGTTGAGAGGCATTCCCATACGCTGCTTTTCTGGAACATCTGCGGGAAGCGGGTACACATCCCAGCCAGCGTGGCGCAGAATGGGGACAGAGAGCTGTAGGTCAAGACAGCGAACGAATAGGGCTCGGCTGCTCCAGGTGACGCTGAGCTCAGTGGGTTGATCTACATAGAGGTTGGTTGCGCCCATCACTACGGTGAGTTCCATTTCATCCGCTTGACGCGGCGCATGGACCGCCAGCCGAAGCGGTGCAGAGTCGGCGCTCTGGTCGCCCGCCTGCACGGTGATCGGCGGGATCGTGAGTATGCCCGCTTCCTCCGGAATGAGCTCGAGGGTGATTGTGTGAGTTGCATTGCTGCCACTACCCGTCGTGACGGGTTGCGAGATGCCGACGATGACGGCGGTTTGGATAGCGGGAGGGGATGGTACTTCGGGTGTTTCGGCGCTGTGGATCTCCATACGAAGCGTGAGCGGTTCGTAAACAAAGTGGCTCACGGCGGTCGCCTTCAGCTCCACCGTCACCGCAGCATGCGAAAGGCTCGCAACGAGCATTGCCGCAAGTATCGAGAGCCTGTGTGTGTGCCGTTGCATTACCAGTTCTTCTCCACGTTGGCTCCGGCCCGTCCGGCATTCTTCTGAGCTCGCTGCTCCTGATTCGCGGCTTCTTCCATTAGAATTTCCTCAGCGGTGTAGTTGGGCGTTGGCAGGGAGTTGTTCTCAAGCGCAGTCTTGAATCCTTGCGAGCTCATCGGCATCGACAGGTTGCTTGACGCGTCACTGTCGGACCACTCCATGTCTTCTTCGAAGTCCCAATCCATCTCGTTCTCATCGTAGTCTTGGGAATCGGCGTCCGAATCTTGCTGCTGGTTTTGGTCGGAGAGCAGGTCAAGCGCATCCTGCATGTGTCGTGCGGCGGTGTGAAATGCGGAATTGGCGTGAGGCCATTGTGCGGCATCTGGCGCCAGGTGCTCCATCGCATTTCTCTGTGCCGCCTGGGCGGTGGTGAGGCAGGCGGCGGCCTCATCCATTTCGGTAGGTGGCTTGGTTTCGCCTTCGTTGAAGGCTGCCGCAAGCATCTTCTGAATGGTTGCCTGTACCTCCGCTACGACGTTGAGAACCTGCTTCGTCCCGTCGTGGACCGCTTGCTGCTCGGTGCGGGCGAGGGGTACTGCGGCGGCTCTTTCTGTCGGCGGGGTTGGCGGTCGTTTTCGGAGAATCTGCTGGCTCCTTCGCGCAAGCGCCGACTCCCGAGGGGTCAGCTCTCGTAGGGCTTCTATGGCGGCTTGGAGCCTTTCCGTCAGATCTGCCTCTGCCTCCTCCTGTGCTTTGACGGCCTTGTCAACCGCGTGCAACTGCCGGGTGACTCCGGCGATCTGCTCCGCGGCGGGGAGGTCACCGGGGCGTGCCAGTGCCGCCTGTAGGAATTCCTGTCGCGCACTGAGGAGGGCCCCTTGAGCGCTCCCCGGGTCTGTCTCGATGAGTGGTTGTGCGTCCTTCCATAGCGCGAGTCCCTGTTCGTATGGTGTTGCATAGCACTCCTCCAGAGGGCACTCCCGAGGGGTACACCCCACGATGAGAATCGCTGCGAGCATTGGAAAAGCGCGTCTACAGTCGGACAGAATCCAGAGTAGCAGTGCAAGGGCGATCAAATAGGGATAGCCCTCGGAAAAGATGAGCTGAGTTTGGTCGCCGATAGGGAGATCAGCGGTTTCGATCATCATTTCGTGATAGAGCGCAACCAGGTCGAAGGGGCGGGTGCGCGCCGCGTGATAGGTGACATTTGGACTTGCTGCGAGTTGAAGCAGTGTTGACTCATCAAGCCGTGAGACTACGTCTTCCCCCTTGTACTGCATCCAGGTGTTGGTGGTCGTGACATCGGGAACGTTGGCTCCGGCAACGGGGTCCCCAATGCCAAGGATCAGTGCACGGGTGCCGGATTCTTCCAGCGCCTGTGCCGTGGCGTCGATGTCGCTGATATGGTCTTCTCCATCCGTGATGATCATGAGGTCCTGGAGTCCGGATTCGGATTCAGGGAGCACGATGTCCAGTGCCTTTTCGACTGCAGCCTGTAGCGAGGTGCTGCCAACTTGCGCGTTTGCCGGGCTGGCTTGATCCAGCATATAGCGAACGAAGTTGTGATCGAGTGTGAGTGGGACGCGTACGGATGCGGATCCTGCAAAGGTGATGAGGCCGATGCGTTGCCCGCGGAGTGCGTCCAGACTCTCGTGTAGCGCGATGCGTGCGGCGTCGAGTCGCGATGGGAACACGTCCGCTGCGAGCATGCTTCGGGAGATGTCGAGGATGACGACCAAGTCTCGACCGCGTACGCTCATGGGACCGGGGCGGGGGTTCCATATGGGCTGGGAGAGCGCCAGAATGAGGGCGGCGAATGCCCCCAGTATGAGTCCATCGCGAGTGAGTCTGATCCGGGCGAGTGGCTTTGGCGACGCGGGAGCCGGCTCTCTCTTTCCGCGCAGCAGCTCCGCTGTACGCGCCCTGAGGTCGCGAGCACGCGAAAACAGCTTCCTGAAAAGCGGAAGGAGCAAGATCAATCCAAGCATCCATGGGGCCCGAAACATCATGGCGTCTCCTCCTCGGTCACGCGCAGAATGGTGGCATTCAGCATGCGTTCCAGCATCAGGAGCAGCAAGGCGGGAAGCGCGAACAGTGTGAAGATGGACGCATATTCGGTATGCATCAGCGTTGCGCTCTTGATTTCGCTCTTCTCAAGCTCGTCAATCTTGGTATACGCCTCGGTAAGCGCGTCTGTGTCGGCAATCTTCCAGTATGCACCGCCAGTGGCTTCGCTCAACTTCTCAAGCAGCTGCTCTGCATCCGTGAGCATCTCTATTTCATCGGCCTCGCCAAGGCTTATGGCATAGACCCGGAGTCCCCACTTCTTGGCTAGCCCAGCGGCTTCTTCAGGGAGGTGGAGCCCGCAGTTGTTCTCCCCGTCGGTGAGCAGAATGATGATCTTGCTCTGAATGGCATCCAGTGGATCGGCCTGGGTGGAGTCCTCATGCTGACTCCAGCTGCTCATCTGATCAAGATGGGCACATGCAAGCGCTAGTGCATCGCCATAGGCAGTGCCATCTTCATTTGGTCTATCTTGAATCTCGACGCTCTGGACAATCTGGACAAGTGCATTGTGACCGAAGGTGAGCGGGCTGAGCGTGTCGGCATAGCGCGCGAAGGTCACGAGCCCAATGAGATCATCGGGCCGGTTCTCAATAAAGGTCTCCACGACCTCCTTGGCCGCTTCCATGCGCGAGGCGGGAGCGTTGGTTCCGCCCGTAATGGAGAGGTCCATGCTACTGGAAATATCGAGGAGCATCTCAATGGCTAGGCCCTGTCGGACCTCTTCGGTGATGTGGCGATCGGTACGGGGGCCCGCCATGGCGATGATTAGCAGAGCGAAGGTGGCGGCTCGAAGGAGTCGAAGCGCGGCTAGCCAGCGGGCTCGCCGCGGCGCTGCAGCTCCCCGCCAGCCGGCCAGGCTGGAAAGCACGATTGCCCGGCGGTGGCGTTTCCGCAGCCACAGCGGTGTGAGCGCCAGAAACAGAAGAACCCATGGAAATGAAAAGCTCACTCGGATGCTTCCTTCGCTGGCGGCTCTGCCGCCGTTACGGGGTCAATTGTGATGTCCAGAGCAGGAAATGCATGCATCTTTCCATCTAGCTCTGCGGTGAGATTGGTGACGCAGGAATGCCCCGCTTCAAGCCCCTGCCAGATTAGCGTGCGCTCCTGAACGAAGCGGCCTGCCTCTGTACGTCTGATGGGGATTCGCTCCACCGTTCTCAGCACAAGGTTGGAAACAGCAGGGATCAGGACACGGGCGGGTGCGGCGTGGTCATCCTCGATCGTGAGCTGGACAGAGAGAGGGGTTCCGGGAACGCCGGAGAGCGCCTTGGGCGTGCAGTCGAGTTTCACGCCTTCACCGGCGGTCGCTGTGATTGCGAACATTACCAACATCCAGAGAATCACGTAACGCATCACAACGCCTAACCTCCCGTTTCATCTGCAGTTCGCTGTCGGCGGGTACGGAAGAATAGGGTGAGCGCTTCGGCGCAGTTGTCATCCGTCTGAAGCTCAATGAGGCTGGTTCCGATGGCTTCGAGCTCGCGCTTCAGGGCGGTACGTTGCTCTGCAAAGGCGCGACTGTAGTGGCCTTGATGGGATTGGTTGAGGTCGCACAGCATGGTTGCGCCTGTCTCTGAGTCCTGGACGGCGGTCAACCCGCATGCGGGGGGATCTACCTCCTGCGGATCGTTGACCGCGACGGCAATCAGATCCTGTCGAAAGCTGACAACACCCAGTTGGTCCCGGTTGGTGTCGAAAAGGAAGTCCGAAATCAGGAACGTGAGGCTGCGTTTGCGTGCGAGGTGTGCAAGTGCATCAATGGCGGGTTGGATGTCGGTTTGTCGCCCCTGAGGTTCAGCTTTGAGAATGTCACTCAGCAGGCGCATGGCGTGTAGCCGTCCTTTGCGCGGAGGGATGACCTGTTCAATGCGATCCGAAAAGAGAATGAGTCCCGTGCGGTCGTTGTTGCGGGTTGCCGAGAGTGTGAGCAGGGCAATGATCTCATGCATGGCATCCCACTTGGTACGTTTGCCATGCCCCGTGCGACAGGAGGCAGAGGTGTCGACGAGAAACCAGACTGCGAGCTCACGCTCTTCAATGTAGCAGCGGGTATGTGGTACTCCCGTGCGAGCTGTCACGTTCCAGTCGATCGAACGGATGTCGTCGCCGGGGGTGTAGCTACGGATTTCGTCGAAATCCATGCCCCGCCCTTTGAAGACACTACGGTATTCCCCTGCCAGAAGGTGCTCCACGGGGAAGCGCGTCTTCAGCTGGAGCTGCCGCATGCGTCTGTCCATATCGGCGGGCATGGCGTCCTACCCTTCGTCGATGGGGACGCTGTTGACAATACGGTCCAATAGCGCGTCAGAATTGAGCCCTTCCGCTTCAGCCCGATAGCTGATGGCGATGCGGTGGCGGACGACATCATGGAGCACCGCCTTCACGTCGTCGGGAACCACGAACGTCTCTCCACGAATCAGCGCATGCCCCCGTGCTGCAAGTGTCAGGTAGATGGTGGCGCGCGGAGACGCTCCAAAACGGATATAGGGCTTAAGCTCGGGAAGGCCGCAGGATGCCGGATCGCGTGTGGCGGCGACGAGTCGCAAGATGTAGCGCTCAATCTTTTCGTCAAGATACATGGCGTCCACAAGCGTTCGCATCTCAAGGATGTCATCCAGCGTGGCGACGGGGGATACTGCTGTCTTTGGCGCTGTCTTGGCCATTCGTTTGAGGATGGCATGTTCTTCGTCCATCGTGGGATAGTCAACGATCAGCTTAAACATAAAGCGATCGACCTGCGCCTCTGGGAGGGCATAGGTGCCTTCCTGTTCGATTGGGTTCTGCGTCGCCAGCACCATGAAGGGCTCTGGTAGCTTGTGCGTATCATGACCGAGCGTCACCTGATGTTCCTGCATGGCCTCAAGCAAGGCGCTTTGCACCTTTGCCGGGGAGCGGTTGATTTCGTCGGCCAGCACCATGTTGGCGAAGATGGGCCCTGTGCGGGTTTCGAACTCGCCGGTTTCCTGTCGATAGATCTGTGTTCCGATGAGATCTCCGGGCAACAGGTCTGGTGTGAACTGGATACGACTGAACTGTGCATTCAGTGCGCCCGCGAGAGAGTTAACCATCATGGTCTTGGCAATACCGGGCACCCCCTCCAGCAGAACATGCCCATTGCAGAGCAGCGCTGTGAGGAGTTTGTCGACCAAGTCCTGTTGGCCGATAATGACTTCCGAAATGGACTCTCGAATGCTGTTGAGCTTCGTGCTCATCTCAGCGAGTTTCTCTTTCATGCTGTCTCCTCAAAGCTTACTGGAGTGAAGTGGACGACACTGCAAGAGTAGAGCACCGCGCGAGGAGCGTCAACCGGTGGGTTGGCGGTGTTTTTTGCGGTGTTAGAAGATCTGAACCGCGGATTGCACAGATATGCACGGATGTCCGGACAGGATGAACAGGATTGTGAGAATCAAGGAGTTGGAAAGGAGATTCTCAGGGCTCATCCCGGAAGTGTGTAGTTGAGGGCCCCTTCCTAAGCTCACTCGACGAAGCAAGCGATGGGAGTTCTGAGCATGCCAGAAGCTCCCGTAAACCGACATGCTTTGTGGGGTCGATTTTCCAGTTTATCCACTCTCTACAGTCCACTCTCCACTGTCTACGCCTCCGCGCGGGGTAAACGAAATATCAGATGTTTCATTCCCGCTGGTACCGTTGTCTCATTCAACAGCGCAAATGGCTGTGGCGGAGGCTTTCAGTTTTCGCCCTGCCTGCTGCATGAGATCTTTCGGTCCGCGACGTTCGTCGGGATGCGAGCACTTCGCTCAAGATGACAGTCTCCAAAGGTTCTCTGTCATGCCGAGCTTGTCGAGGCATCTCTGCCTCAGAGTGGAGATCCTTCGACAAGCTCAGGATGACAATTCCATAGCGTCTTCCTGTTGAGTGCCAACATATCGTGGACAGAAGGATCAGGGTCCACGATGCGTTGGTATTTGAGACTCTTCCTTCACTCCTGTCGGAGTGCGGGGAGGAGAGGCCCCCGGGTGGCAAGCGCGACGGCGGTGGTGATCCAGAGGAGTCCATTGGCGAGAAGCAGGGCCAGGAGGCCCGCCAGCGCGGCGAGCGATACGGGGGTTCCCTGGGATTTCAGCGCGTGGAGAACGGCAACCCATCCTGCTGCGGAACCTGCTGCGAGTCCGATGGTGAAGAGGGCTGTGTGTTCAATCAGTAGAATCAGATATAGGGTCCTGCGCGCGAAGCCTAAGGCGCCGAGCATGGCCAGCTCTGCTCGCCGCTCCATGATGTTGCGTGCAACCACAACTCCCACTCCCGCACTTCCCAGCAGAAGCGCCAGCGCGCCCAGGCTCATGAAGATCGAGAGGTAGGTGTCCTGGATGGCTGCGAATGCGGCGAGGCGAGCAGGGGTAGGGGTGATCTCAAAGCCGTAGTTCGCGAGCAGACGGGATAGCTCTTGGGCGACGACCTGCGGGGTTCCGCTATTGACGTCGATGAGAAAGATGCGGTAGCCGGCCGTGTAGGGAAAGCGTGTAACGAAGTTCGATTCGGAGATCAGAACATAGCCCTGCAGGACAGAGTTTGCTGTTCCCGCCAAGAATTGCAGCTCCACGGGATTGCCGCGCCCGTCCTCAACGGGGAGCCCATCTCCGAGCTTCTTTCCCAGTCCCCACAGAACCGTGGACTGGTCAGCGACTGCAGGGATTACATTCGACTGCACGGGAGCGTCCAACGCATCCCATGGGTGATCTGTGGCAAGCTCTGAAAGGATGCCAGCGAACGCGAATCGCCCAACGAGCGCTTCGGGGGCAACTCCCAACACGGTGGGTTGCGTGACGCGATTCAGATTCAGGCAACTGGCGTCGTCGCCCTCAAAGCATCGTAGGGGGAGGATTTCGATATCGAGGTCCGGGCCGATTCCCAGCGTCTTGCGTCCCGATGGCGTTTGCAGATTCTCGAAAATCGGGATGGAGGACTCCGCAAATAGCTCAAAACCCCCTGTGCCTGATGCAGGGTCGCTCGCATCGTGAGGTGGGCCCGGGCGATTGGCCCCGGTTGCAATGACAAGGAATGCTCCTGTTGCCAGTAGGCCCACGGTCGCGAGGCTGTGCAGGGGACGGCGAGTGGCACCGCGCAGCGCGACATCGAGCAGACCAAATTCGCCGTGGGTTTGTCGTGCCCCGATCCAGTCCAGGGCCGCGTAGGTGATGGCCAGGCTTCCTGTCAAAGCCATGGCGCCCGCGCCGAAGAAGATGCCGGCGGCCCCGCCCGCGGTGTGTAGCCCAGAGGCGAATACGATCGTGGCGACCGCGCCCCAGCACAGCACGCCAAACCCGAGTGCAATGGTCCTGGACTGACGCGAGCACCTTGTCTTGCGTCCGGCGGCGCGTTGTAGTGTGGCTGGTTCTCTGATGCACTGCTTGCGTGCTGTCAGCCACATTGCGATCCATGCCGAAAGCGCTCCGCAGGCAGTGCCGGTGATGAGTGTCGTTGGGAGCACGCGTAGTTGGAGAGGGATCGTTCCCACAATGGTCTGCCATGCTCCGGAGAGTAGTTGCAGAACCAACGCGTTGCAGAGTATGCCCAGCGCCCCGCCTAGCAGGGCTCCCGGGACAGCGATGCAGCTTCCTTCCAGAAGCCGAATCCGGAGGATTGCTTGGGCGCGCATTCCAAGAGCAAGCAGGAGCCCGGTTTCTTCGGCACGCTGTTCTATGCCGAATGCAAACAGGAGTCCCGTTAGCAGCAGAGCGGCAACGATTAGAAAGAAGCTGAGCCCAATAAAGAGCTGCCCGAAGCTGACCCCGTCGCGGCTGGCCCGGAGCCCTGTTTCCAGCACCGGCAAGATGCGCATGCCGACATCTCCCGGATGGAGCCTCATCAGGATATCAGCCAAAAGGTCCACTGACGCGTCGGCCTGATAGGGGAACCGAACACCCGTTGCGGTCCCATGGCGATTGCTCCACATGGTTCGAGCGGCTGGCAGTGTAACGAAAGCTTTTGGTGTGCCGCGGTGGTTGTCCCAGTAGGCCTCATCCTTGTCGCGAACGCGCTTTAGATCGAGCGGCATGCCGGGATCCCAGTCACGGCAGTTGTCGACATCCAGGAGTCCGGGGAAGGCCGGCATCAGGCTCGGGTCGTTCGCCTCGCCTGTGATCCTGACGATGGCGTGCACGTGGAAAGCGTGATTTGTTTCGGTAAGCCGATTCTGCGCGTTGATGGCATAGTAGTGTAGTTCAACCGCATCGCCCGGCGAGAGCTGAAGGTCATCGGCAAGCCAGTGGTTCACGACGATCCCGTCGTCCGGCATGTTGTCGGTCAGGGATGCGTTCTCGATGCCTGCGACGAATGAGTAGGGAGTTGCGTTCGTCGTGGC
>JABGOW010000403.1 GCA_018645275.1 Verrucomicrobiota bacterium | reverse complement strand
CCATTGCCGAGGCGATGGGGTTCAGCAAGGGCGAGACCGTCCACTGGGAGATTCACGACCGGCGCACTATGGTTCTAGAGCGCCCCGATGCGCCGCCCTCGCCGCTTGAAAAAAAAACGCCACGCTGAGCGATCACGTTCTAGCGATAATCTCAGAACAGGCCGAACGGGGAGCCGAAGGAGAGCAGCAAGGCGAGCTGGCGCAACATATGCTGGCTCATCTGCTCAACAAAGAGCGCCATACCGTCACCGGTCTGCTCGGCACATTGGGACGCGAGCAACAGGATTGGAGCAAGGCATACAGACTCTATCGCGGTCATATAGAGAGCGCTGCGCTCTTCAGCCCCATTCTGGAGGGCGTCTTGGAGTTACTCCCGAAGGAGGCTGCATTGATGATTGCCGTGGATGATTCACACTTGAGAAAGACGGGGCTGAAGGTTGCTTCGGCTGGATGGTATCGAGACCCGCTAGGCCCTGCGTTTCACACGAATCTGATGTGGTCTCAACGATTCATTCAGCTCTCAGCCGCAGTCCCCGATCCGGCCAACCCAAAACGTTCACGCATGATCCCGATCGCCATGGAAATGATTCCAAAGCTACCAAAGCCAGCGAAGGATGCCTCGCAAGAGGAGTTGGATCATTACGAAAAGATCAAAGCGCTCAATAGCCCCGGGGCTCATGCGATCCGACTGCTTCAACAGGTTCGTGAACATCTAGATGCTTCCAGCGCCTATGCAGAGAAGATAATGTGGGTCTGTGGCGACGGAGATTACTCCAACTCCAGGCTGTTGCCGCATCTTCCGTCCAAGACGATATATATCGGAAGAACACGTGCCGACATCAACTTGCGCAGCGTTCCCCCTCAACCAAAGCATCGTGCGCCCGGGCGGCCTCGTTCATACGGCAAGCAGTTGCCAACACCCGAGGCGCTACGCAAAGACAAGACTGTTGCGTGGGAGGATCTCTCTATTTGCAATGGCCCAAAGGATACCAAGGTGCGCTACAAGCGAATTGCTCGGGCCAAGTGGCCTAATGCGGGCGAGCAGGCGGTCATACAAGTCGTGGTCATCGCTCCGCTGCGTTACAAGAAACGAAAGAATGGACCGTGGCGATACACCAAACCCGCTTACCTAGTTTGCACGGATGCCAACATGCCCACCGAACAGTTGATTCAAGCCTACTTCTGGAGATGGGGAATCGAGGTTAACTTCAAGGATGAGAAGCAGCTCTTCGGCGCGGGAGAAGCCCAGGTGCGCACCGCAGAGAGTGTTTCGTCGGCTCCAGCCGTTTGCATTGCCACCTACGCAGCATTACTGCTCGCAGGTATACGTGCCTATGGGTTCCATTCCAAGCCGCCATCGATCAACCCACCGAAGTGGTACAAGCGTAAGAAACACTCGCGCGTCACCACCTCCGATCTCATCACACAGGTTCACCAGGAGTTGATGCGCGCGGCCGCAGGTAATTTCTCGCCGCTCTCATTCGGAAACATTTCCAACACGAGCCACCATAAATTAAATATGAGGGCTGTGGCATGAGAAATGCCAAACAAATCTCGATGCGGGAATGACGGTGGGCTGCCAAACTTCAGGAGCACCGTGTCGCTGGACAGGAGAACGGTGACGGGGTCCGTGACCGTGATCGTGAAGCTGTTGGT
>JABGOW010000372.1 GCA_018645275.1 Verrucomicrobiota bacterium | reverse complement strand
GGACCTCGGCGGCCACCTCCTTGCCCGTGCCGGTCTCTCCGGTGATCAGAACATGACTGTCCGAATCGAGAGCGGCCGCAGCAAGAGACTTATAGAAGCGGTAAAGACCAACGGACTCTCCGACAATCGGGAAATGCGTCCCAGGGGTTGTCTCCTCGAATCGCCGGATGAGTTCGTTCTTCAGGCGTATCGTTCTCTGCGGTGTAGCAGTGTCGACTCCGAAGGAACGCAGCAGAGGGTCAAGGCACTCCAGGTACTGGTTTTCGCCGAGGCACGCTACGAGCGCCAACTCCAGGCGCTCTCCTAGCAGCAACACACCATCGCTCTGCCCCTCGTTGTCGACCGCTATTTCATAGGCCTTCAGGCCGGGCAACGAGTTGTCGGACCGCGTGCTCACAGCGTTGTGCCACCATGTGCCTGTCCCATTATATTCGCTCCGGTTGTCACGGAAGGCTGGATAGCAGACTGATCGAGCCGGGGAAGATTTGAGGGTGCACTCTGTCCCGACCCCCACCAGCGGCTGCATGAAAGTACGCTGTCCTGACTCAGAATTGGTCGAGAACTCCGGGTATGCGGGAATGACGATCACCAGACGCGACCCGTACAGCGCTTCTCGCATGGCCGCCTGAGTTTCGTCAGAGAACTCCGCTGGCTCCCCCTGGAACTGGACTCGCTCCAACTGCCCCGGGTAGGTATACCTGACGCAGAGATTGCGCAGCCATTTCTCGAAAGCACCTTCTTCCCCGGTAGTGAAGGCCGGACCATCCGGCATGCACCGTTCACCGAAGCCCCACTGGTTCGCAAACACCAATACGTCTGCCCCCTCCGCCAGTTCCGTAAGTCGCGCCGCCGCCTCGCCTTGCTCGGCATCTTCGAAGTCGACGCTGTCCACGAATTCCACTTCTGCGCGGTCCGGATCGTAGTCGAGACAGCTTCGCACCCTTTCGTGGAAGCCGACGAGTACAACGCGTCTATTCAGTCTCGTCTCGGGGTCCCACCAAAGCTGACCCGTCTTCAGTGACATTCCGTTTCCTCCTGCCACGTCATAGCCCCGTTCTGGGCGGCCACCTTCACGCCGGATCCCGTGCACTGACCAGCACGTTTGTCACGCGTACTCCGGCTTGTCAATGGCGCACGCAATAAAGACGTTTGTTCGGAAGCAAACAATTATATATCGCTCTGATACGGGTTTGGGAAGTCCCCCGGCAACTTTTTTCTAGAAAATGGCATTTCGAGCTTGTATCAGCCGCTTTCAACGCCTCGCCATACCCCCGTTTTCTATGCGCATAAAAAAGTGATGGCACGAACGTCGCTTAGTGAAAGAAGATCCTGCGAAATGGGTCGCAGGAAGAAACCAAGGAGAAAGAGGAAATGAAAGAAGACACCGAAACCAGAGAAGCACAGAAGGAAGCCGGAGCGGGTGGCCCCGGCGGCCGGAAGCAAGGCGGCCGAAAGGCCGGAAAGGAGACAGACAACCCGAAGAAGACGAGAGAGGAAGCCCAGTCCGAAACACGCCGGACAGGCAAGAGTGAAGTGGAACAGAAGAAGGAGCAGGGAAGCATGAAGAAGAAGAGCCAGAAGACACAGGGTGGCAAGAAAGCCGGGAACAGACTGAACGCCTCGGAGAAGCAGGCGGAGAAGAAGAAGCTCACCTCTGAAGAGAGGAAGCAGCTGCAACAGCACGAACGGACAATCGGGAAGGCCATCGGGGGATTCCTCGAGATAGGCCGGGCCCTGGTGGCGATCAAGGAAGAGAAGCTGTACCGGGCCGAGTACGGCACGTTCGCAGAATACTGCGATCAACGGTGGGGCTTCCAGCGCCGTCACGCGTACCGGCTCATCGATGCGGTCAAGGCGGTCGAGAATGTGTCCGACCGGACACAGACTCACCCCGCCAACGAGTACCAGGCCCGCGAACTCGCCCGGCTGAACCGGAAGCCAAAGCTACAGATCAGAGCCTGGATGAAGGCGCAGAGAGAGGCCGGTAAGGGAAAGCTGACCGGGACGCACGTCGAGGAAGCGGTCGCCGAGGTGATGAAGGCCCACGGGATCGGCGGAGCCAAGAGCAAGACCAAGGCTGACGGGAACGGAGTCCCTGCCGGAACGGTCTTCTTCTTCCTCCAGCCCGACGAGAACGGCAGCATCCAAGGCTACACCTGGACCACCCCCAAGCCGATGCCGGTTCATGAGGCCCTCGAGATGCTCCGCAAGGGAGAGGCACACTTCGAGCCTTACGAGATACCTGAGATCACGGTCGCGGAAGTGATGGCCGCGACAGCAGAACCCACAGAGACCGCGAACGCGGAGAAACAGGGGGCGAAGGCAGCGTAAGGAACCGCCCCCAAGTCCCGAACAGCGGGCGCCCTGGCTCAGGTGAGCGGGGGCGCCCGCTCCTTTTCTGGCCAGGACCACACCGACCAGCGGCATCGCGGGCCGACGCCGGTTCAGTCCCTTCTCTCTGTTTCTACGCTCCCCCTGGACTCCAGAATGCTGATGGCCAGATCCACATGTTGCCTCCAGCTGCCGTCCTCGACCTCCTTCAGAACGCGCACGCACCATGAGCGCTGGATCAGGCCCAAGTACTCCTGCCTCGTCAACGTCCCCTTCTCGACCAGCAACCTGACAAGGAGCTCGATACGGATCTCGTCGGCGTGCTGCTCCAATTCCTCTCGTGTAGTCATCGGGGTTCCCCTCTCTCCTCTCCTTCAGCAGTCAGGTAGGATCTGTTGTAACGTACCTTGACGGAGGGAACTGCACGGTCAGCCCTGGCGATCCTGCAGTCGGGTTGCGGCTGTATGGGCAGGTCTGATGGACAATCGAGGAAGATCACTGCCAATGAACATCATGCTCCACACACACAACTGGCGAGCCGAACCGAGTGAGAAACGATTTCGGGACATCGACTACGTGATGGTCAGTGTGGATCAGGCTCTGGCTGATCGCATGATGGCCGCCTATGTCGAGGGTCCCGTCGGCAAGGACTGGGATGTCCCCGGCCTTGAAGCGCGGACAATATGGTTGGGCGGCGAAGATTACGTTCGGAGCAATGCGTTGACTCCCGAGGGGTTGGCTCTTCGCCAGACCGGTGACTACAAGTGGTGGCACAAGGTCCTTCCGTTCGTACCGGAGCCCCACGCAGTGCGCCGCGTGGAACGCATCACGCTTCGGCGCAAGAGGCAGGGGGTCGGTTTCGTCGGGTGGCGTGGCAGCGCCTGGCTGCCATCGTGCACGTTGCAGAAACCGGCGCTTACAGCGATCACCGGGCACGGTTCCATGTCGAAGAGGCGGGCCCGGCAGATTCTGCGCCAGCACCAGCTTGAGTCCCACGGTGATTCACCGGTGCTGATGGTCGGCGAACATATCATCGAGTACCCGGAGGCCTTTGCGGTCAAACTGCCGGGTGAATACGGGTCAGTCAAGTTTGTGTTCTCGAAGGGGGCGGACCCGCTGATGGTCGAGCTTGATGCGGACGGCGCAGTCCTCCGGAAAGTGGTGGTAAAGGCCGACGTGGGGGATTTGCTGGGGCACTATCTCGGAGGAGGCAGGTCGCGGAAGTGAGTCTTGGTACACGAAAAGGGACGCCCCATATCTTGACAGTCCTTCAACCCAACGTTATTGTTGTGTTATGATACCAGCGCTTACTGACATCGGATCAGCGTGGCGAGTGTTGCCGCCCGGCGTCCATGACGCCACCATGGCGGAGGTAGAGTCCCGTTTTGCCATCAATGCCCCTCGGAAGGCCCTGTATGAGGGGTTCGTACGGGGTGCCCACGCTCTGAAGGTCGCCGGATGTCGGACGGTTTATCTGGACGGCAGCTTCCTGTCTGACAAGCCGAATCCTGGCGACTTCGATGCGTGCTGGGATCCTGAGAGAGTGGATGTGGCACGGCTCGACCCCGTGTTGCTGGACTTCAGCGAAGGGCGCCTGAGGCAGAAGCAGAAGTACCGTGGAGAGTTCTTCCCATCGAGTGCGGGAGCCGATGGCTTGCGCACTTTCGTGGAGTTTTTCCAGACAGACAGGCACACGGGGAGCCCCAAAGGAATCGTCCGTATCCAGCTCCGAACACCGGACAAAGGAACGGGACACTCATGATCACGAATGACAGACAATACCGGATATCCAAAGCGCAAGCAGTGAAGATGCGGAGTGCCATAGAAGCATTTGATTCAGAACAGGTTGCTGCTCGCGTAGGTTCAGCGATTCTGGCAAGGGCAGAGCTGGACGCCTTGAGGAGCGAAGAGGGATTACTTTCGGAGCAACTCCGAGAGTATGACGCCCTCAAGTCCGGAGCCGTAACCATGTTGAATGCAGAGAACTTGGAGGAGCTGCCAAGCATCCTGATCCGCGCTCGGATTGCGCGTGGCCTTTCCCAGCATCAGCTTGCGGAGGTGCTGGGGGTCAAGGAACAGCAGATCCAGCGGTATGAATCAGAGGAATATGCATCTGCCAGCCTTCGGCGGCTGTCTGCGGTGGCTGAGGCCCTGGAACTGAATGTCAGCGAAGTCGCAGAGCTGCGGCCGCAGCCACCTGCAGAAGCTCCAAAACGTGCCAGAGATATCGACTGGGCTCTCTTCCCTGTGAAGGAGATGTATAGGCGTGGCTGGTTCGGCGATTTTGTTGGCTCGCTTGCCGCAGCCGTGGAAAATGCAGAAGCGCTGGCCGCCACCTTTGTGGGCGAGGCCCTGGGCCAACCCGCCTTGGCCATGCATCGGATGCGCGTGCGTTCTGGGTCTGTCGCTGACCCGTACTCGTTGCTTGCGTGGCAATGTCGCGTCCTGTCTCTCGCCGGACAACAAGCGTTGCCAACCGCCTACAGACATGGGACGTTGGACCGTGATTGGCTCAAGGCTTTGGTCAAGGAGAGCCGTCGCCCAGACGGCCCCCTGCGCGCCAAACAAGCTCTTGCGGAGGTGGGCACCCCTCTGGTAGTCGAGCCGCACCTCAGCCAAACATTTCTCGACGGGGCAGCGTTCCTGCACCAAGGCAGGCCTGTGGTGGGGTTGACACTTAGGTACGATAGAACAGACAATTTCTGGTTCGTTCTGATTCACGAACTCGAACACGTCACCAGACACCTGCACGAGGGGCGTGTCGAGGACATATTCGACGACTTGGATGCGGAAGGAGACGCCCTGGAACGAGAAACTGACGAACTTGCCGGACAAGTACTCATCCCTGAAGACCGGTGGGAAACGGCCTTGGCTCGGTATGTACGGAGTGAGCAGTCAGTGGAAGATTTCGCACAAGAGCTTGGAGTCTCGCCTGCGCTAGTGGCGGGGCGCATACGAAAGGAAGCGGACAACTACGCGATCTTGACAGGTCTGGTCGGGCAAGGTGAAGTGAGGAAGTACTTCCCCGGCGTTGTCTTTGGGCAGTAGCTACGGATTGGTGCCATGATATTCGACCACAACCACTACGTTCCCTGCCTGCGCTGGAAACAGGGCGAGTACCAAGCGGTACTCAGGCTCTCACCGCCAACGAGGCGTTGTATCACTCCACTCGTTGAAGTCCCTGAGATCGGGTGGGATTTCGAGCTTGCGCAGGAAGCAAAGAGTATCGACGGTCATCTGGACAAATTCGCGGCCCGGGTGCGAGAGAAGTGGGGGGGGCGCCGTTGCTTTGTCGATCCAAAACACATTGCGGATCACAGTCGGATGGCAGACGGGAGACACCCCGTAGAGTTCATCTTTGCCGAACTCCGCAGAAAGAGTTGCGGCGCAGTGCCGGTAACGGGATTGGACCGCGACAAGCGCTATCAGCATTGCATGGAGAAGATTGTGTCACGAGACAATCGAGGCGCATGCGTCCGTGCCTACCTCGAGCAGGCGGCTCGGGAGAGCTTTGGGCCGGACGTAGGAGCGCTCGTGGCCGAGCTCGGAATTGGCTACGGAAGTACTGACCTAGTTTTGGACCTGGGAGCTCCGAATTTCACACCCATCTCCGGCTTCAGTAAGGTTGTCCAGGCCATCATCGCGAAGATCCCGAACCTGAATGAATGGCGAACGTTCACGCTACTGGCGACGTCGTTCCCCGAGACAATGGGTGAGCTGGAGATCCCAGGAGCATTGCTCCCTCGGAATGAGTGGTTGCTCTACAGACGGGTGGTGGCGGGCTTGCAGGAGCGCGGGAAGCGCGTGCCGACGTTCGGGGACTATGCCGTGCAGCATCCTGCGGTGTGGCATCTCGATATGCGCCTTGTGAAGCCAGCGGCAAGCATCCGCTACTCAGCAGATGAGAGATGGTTCATAATCAAGGGGCCGAATGTTCGAGACAACGGGTACGGCCAGTATCTGAAGCACTGCAAGAGACTGGTCGCCTCTCCCCATTACTGTGGTGCCGATTACTCAGCTGGCGACAGATACATATGGGACTGTTCAGAAGGGGGATCTACAGGAAATCTGACAACTTGGCGGTGGGTCGGGACAAACCACCATTTGGAGCGCGTACCACGGGACGTCGCCAATTTCTTCGCCTCCTGAGACGCTCGCTCACCCGGTGCCGCAGCTCCTGGAGACTGATGCTCGCGGCCAGGTGTTCGTACAAGACTGAACGCTTCTGCCGCAGAACGATTTGGGGGCAGTCCATCTCGGCCAGAAGCTCCTCTGCCTCATTTCGCCACAGCAGCTGTGCCACAGCAAAGGGATCTACAGCCATATTCCGGTGTCCTCGCCGGACCGTCTCGAAAGAGATGCTCCCACGGATGCCTTGACGGGACAGAACAATGCCCCACCACTCAGGTATGCATGCCTCCACGTCTTGGGCGTGCTTCTCGCCGATGACCACAGTGGCACGGTCGAACACCGCAGCGTAGGCGGGAGCCTGCTGCTCGAGCCTGTTCAGGGTGTCCTCATCGCTCTTGATTTCATAGCCGCTGAGATGCCCGTTGATGACAGCGATATCTGCTCTGCATTTGCCGTGCATAAGGCCCAGCTCATCCACAACGAGCGTATCACACGCCGCGTGGTGTCGCCTCAGCCTCTTCCTGTGGAAGCCTTCGCGAATTGTTGCGTCGTTCATGGGGGAGCTCCAAGCCATTGAGCCCAATGTAGGTCCTCTCGCACCGACTGCAACCGCCGCTGATCCCGGCCAATCCGATGGCACCGGGCTTCGAACGATCTTGGCCGTGGCGACTATGCACGGTCACCCCTCCCCGCACGGCACCATCTCCTGGTAAAGCGCCGTGTACATCAGACGCGTGTCACGGACGAACTGCAGCGTCAGCTCATCGGTGACGCCAGTTTCGTGCAGCTCTATCGCGAATCGGGGTGTGAACTTCAGTGTCATGTTCTGTGTTCTGTCGAGACTTCGGGACGGCTCTCGGTAAGAGACTGGACTGCCAGCCCGTCGATCTCCTGCCACTGTTTCCGGCGGGGCACCCCCAACTCCCGGGCCACCAGCCTGTCAATGCTGCCGTGGCGCATCCGACGCGACAGGATCTCCCGCAGGACATGAGGATGGCGCCCATTGAGGAATCGGGTCAACCAGTAGGCTCTGGCATAGTGGTACGCAATGTCGCCCTTGGGTTGCCCCGGCAGCTTTCGGTAGGAGACCGGGGGCCGCTTCGGCTTGTGGTCTTGGACCAGCTGCAGGCTCTCAGGCCTCAGTAGAGGGTGTCCGAGGTAAGCATCCTGGGTTAGCATCGCGATTCCCTCGTCCAGCCACATCGGCAGCTTCAGGTGTGCCGACTGCGCATGAACAAGCTCATGGCAGAAGGTGGACTCAATTCTGCGGTCGATACTCTCCTCCTGATTCAGGATCATCAAACTGACATGTCGATCAGTCTTCTCGAACAACCCTCTTGGCTTGATCCCGATCGTCGGTCGGTCCCTGTACCGCTGCGTCCAGGCCGGGAAAAGGTGCCAGCTTCTGCGGAGCATTACCCAAACGAGGGGGGAAAGCACCGCAATGATGGTCTTCTGGGGCCATGGCGCTGACCGGAGGAGATAGCCGAGAGCAGACCGCATGGTGTAGACTCGGCAGTCCGTGGGCGGGGAAAGGCGCCAAAGTTCAGTGGTCAGCCACAATGTGCGTTGACAAGCCGCCGTAAGCAACGCCACGGTGTTTTCATCACCGGGGCAGTAGTGGATTCGAATCCCGTCGATTGGTTGTTCTATGCGGAGCATTGAGGCGGCTCACACCTTCTTCCTCAGGTTGTGGGCTTCGGGCTTGCCTGTACCCAAGCTGCGCATTGACCTGACATGCTCTTGCCTCCTCGACTCGTCTTGGTGAGGCCCCACTACTTGAGGCCAGCAAGGACAGGACGCAGCGCGCCCTCAAAGCGCACCATCGCGTCCACGAAGTCGTCCTGCACTTTCCCCCACGTCGTCTCGTCCTGGAAATTGATCGTTGGCATTTGGTTGGCGATCCGACAGGTCACCCGGTCGTCCATCCTCTCCCAGCTCAGCGTGTCTCCGCAGGCAGTCTCGATCTTGTCCTTGTGGCGCTCGATGCTGTCGAAGATGTCTTTGTTGCGGCCCTTGTCCCCCGTCGAGATGTAAAGCTCCACCCTCGGGCAGTTTCTTCCCAGAACATAGACGAACTGCACGCCAGGGACACCGGCGGTGGCCGCGACCCAGTTGTCCTTACCGGGAGAGATGCTCTTGTGGAGGTCCGTCTTTGCCTTCGCTTTCTCCAGCAGCTGCGCCCAAAACCTCTGATAGGTTTCCGACCTGACGCTCTGCTTCTTGCGGCTCTCACGGCTGCGACTTTCCTTCTCCCTTATCTGCACCTGGAACTCCTGGGCCTCGGGAAGCGGAATCAGTTGCTGGACATCGACCAGCACCCGGCCTCCGTCGCTGTACGGTCTCAAACGCACACAGCGGATGTCTAGTTCGCGCTCATTGAGCCACATGACCGATGTCGTCAGCTCCTTCGAAAACCCTTCGGACACAAGGAGTATCCTGATGTCCTGCGCGAAGCTGTCCTCATCGGGCTCCTCCCAGCCCAGAAAGGAGAGTAGCCTGTCCTGCGCGTCGCCCTCCTGATTCGTGCGCTGCAGGTGTGCCGCGAAGACCTCAACGGCCTTGTCGAAGGTCATTGCTGAGACCATCGCCGCATAGCGTATGGCCTGCAGTTCCATGTGCCCGCCGTTGTCTGTTCGTTTCAACTCGATGACCACTAGGTTTCCCTGTGCATCGACTGCCAGCAGATCAATGCGCCGCCGTGAATCTTCCCAGTCGCAGAACTCCTCCCCGATGACCAGCAGGTCCTCCCCGATTACGGCGATATTGTCGCGGAGGAGTCGCTGCAGGTCATCGCGTTCACGGATCCCCGCTGACGCGAAATGGGTCGGCTGCAAGGGCTCGATTGAGTCGGTTCTTACCTCGTATATTGCCATGGGCTCGTCTCCTGTCGCCTTCAGAGGCAAAATCAGTCTGCCATCTCCCACACCTCATTGGGGACCACGAACCAACTCCCGGCCGTTAGTGTCCAACGAGAGGAGTCGCTTCGAACAATGTTGCCGAGGTCGGCGCAGGACGGCGTCGTGTCCACGCCCCATACCCTCACGACCTGCCAGCTCTCATCGTCCTCAGCCACCTTCCTCTCATTCTCGGACAACCAGAAGCCCTGATCCGATTCCGGGGTCTTCCGAGTCGCCTTGACCTCGATATGGCGTACGGCTCCGTCAGAGGCGAACGACAGCAGGTCATAGCCTGGCGTGCTGTCGTTCAACGCAACCCATCGCACACGGCCAGCGAGGTCATCCCGACCCGCCGACTTGAGTCGGTCTTGCTCTCTAGAGAAGACGAACTCTTCGCCGAGGAAGCCGATCCGCTCCCTTTCCCGCGCAGCCCTGATTCGTGACTCCAGTGCTGCGCGGGAAAGGGAGCGGAT
>JABGOW010000175.1 GCA_018645275.1 Verrucomicrobiota bacterium | reverse complement strand
CGAGATCGGCATCGAATGCCCCCATCGCGAGATGGGCCGGGTTTGGCTTGGCGGAGAAGACGTAGTCGCCATGGATGTTCTCGGCCGCGATGGCTTTGTCCGCCCACGGACTGACCGAAATCTTCCGCACGGTCTTGATCTGCCGGATGATATCGATCTTATGGTGCAGGGGTTCACAGCAGCCGTAATAGACCAGTCCATAGCGTTCGAGGAGCGGCTTCAATGGTGCAATCTCGAACTCCTCGTGCATCGCCGGCGAGACCTCGGAGAATATCTGCGACATCGCAAACGTCCAGGTGTCCTTTGCTGTCGCCTTCTTGCCGTTGAGCTCGGGTGACGGAAGCTCATCACTGAATGCCCCGGTGCAGTGGATGCCGGAAGGTGCCGGCTCCAGAAGACCAAGCGCTTCGAACTGATCCAAGACGCCGCTTTCCATCTCCACGTACTTGGCAATCAGCTCCGCAACGAATTCGGGGCGATCGATCAGGTCGTAGAGGACTCGCTCAGGAGAGATCACCATCGTGATCTTGTCCCACAGGCCGGAGTGGCGTATGTGCCCTGTCAGCCTGACCGGCAGGATGCCGTCCAGCAGCTCGCTCACCTGCTCCAGTCGCTCCTGGTCCAGCTCGGGGTCAACCTCGACCTTGGGCGTCTCCAGCGCGCGCACTTCCTCAACCGTCGTAAGCTGTTCGTCGAAATGCTGCGAGAGGCCGATTCGTTCAACGATTCCGCCCGGTCCAACGATGTCATTGTGCACCGTCTTCTGGAGTTCGAGGTAGGGCAGGACCACCATGTCCGCCTTGAAGTGCTCCCAGGCATGGATCGCCATTCGGAAGCGTCTCTCAAGTCCGGCCAGTTCGCCTTCCGTGTTGACCATCTTCTGCTGCCCCCAATCCAGCTCATGCCAGGGGAGCTGTTGGATCGCCACCATCGGGCGCGTGGCTTGCAGCCCGTTCAGGCGCCGCCAGCCGTCAATGGTCTCCTGTTGTCTGGGCGACGCCGCAATCTCGGCATAGCGCCTGCCCAGGTCCTGTACCACACCTTTGTCTGCTGCTGAGACGGTCATAGAAAACACTCCTATTTGAGGAAAAGCTCGATAACCGGGATTTCGATCTTCGGCTTCACGATCGGCAGGCGCAGCGTCAGCGTCCCGGGAGGGACCTGGCCCTGCATGTGACCGTGAGGCATGTCGCTGGTTGCTTCCGAGTACTGCACTTCGCTGGCGTCATGCAGCAGCTGCGCGTATTCGACCTTGCCGGCCAGCTTTGGCAGATGTACATCACGGAAGGGCCAGGCCAGCACGTGGACGTAGAGCCGCTTCAACTTCTTGTTGTAGGTAAGCCGACAGTCGGGCGGCGTTACCATAGACTTCGGTGCGGCACCGCAGCCATAGATCGAACGGCCGTTGTACCGCATCCAGGTGCCCATCCCCTCCAATGCCTCACGCGCCCGATAATCAATTTCGCCGCGGCCGGTCGGGCCTACGTTGAGCAACAGGTTGCCGCCCTTGCTTACGCCGTCGATCAGCATGCCCAGCAATTGGGGCACGCTTTTCCAGGTGTGCTCGTCGCGGTAGTAGCCCCAGGAGCCTGAGAGTGTCTGGCACGCCTCCCAGACCAGCGGGCGTCCCTTGTCATCGGTGGGCGTGGCGTAGGGCTGATACTGCTCCGGCGTTACGAAGTCCGGGGCATCCGGAAGATCGAGGCGGTTGTTCAAGAGAATGTCGGGCTGCAGCTTGTGAATCATGTTCACCAATTTGCGCGACTGCCAGTCGCGGTGGCCCTTGCCGTCCTTACCCGGGTACGAGAAGTCGTACCACAGCAGGTCGATTGAGCCGAACTCCGTCAGCAGTTCACGCGTTTGGTTGTGGAGGTACTCAGCATACTCCTTGATGTTCGGCCTGTCGGCCTTACGTGCAGCCTTGTCATCACGCAACGGGTGGACCCTGTCGATGCCGTATTTTGCGTGATGCCAGTCGATCAGACTGTGATAGAAACCGACGCGCAGTCCCTCTTCGCGGAAGGCTTCGACCATTGGTTTGAGCAGGTCTTTCCCGCAGGGCGTATTTGTCGCTTTGTAATTCGTGTACTTCGAATCCCACAGCGTGAAGCCTTCGTGATGCTTCGTCGTGATTACGAAGTACTTCATGCCGGCCTGCTTCGCTAGACGTGCCCACTCACGCGGATCATAGAGGTCCGGGTCGAAGTGCTTAAAGTACTTCTGGTAGGTGGCATTGTCCACGCGCTCACGGTGCTTCATCCACTCGTGCCGCGCCGCAAGCGCATAGAGCCCCCAGTGGATGAACATCCCAAACCGATCATGCTGAAACCACTTCGTATCGGGTTTTCTCTCTGCCTTCACAGCCTTCTTTGCCGCCATCGTGAATCTCCTTTTAGTTAGTCTAACGACGATTACAGCACCGTCATTTCAATTCCAAGCACATTCAGTCAATATCGCATTGTGAGGGTGCAAACGATAAACGTGGATGAGCCAGAGAAGGCACGGGGGCTTCCCTAATCATAATCCTGATCGTAATCATAATCGGACCACTTTGATTACGATTACGCGTAGGATCACGATGATGACGCTGATGTTTAGAGATCTCCATGCCGAGGGAGAAGCGAGCGGCTCTCACTCCGACGTCTTAAACACAAACCCCTCCGCCGGAACGTCGACCCCCTCCACGGTTTGTGGGCTTGTGCTGTAGTTGCAGTACCAGGTGCCGCCGCCGGAGAGATGAGGGATGATGCTAAGATCCTTGCAGTCGTTCTCGTGGCTGGTGATGCCGGCTGCGGCTACCGCTTGCTCCATGAGCCAGGCGCCGAGTGGTTGCGAGACGCAGGCCATGAAAAAGACCTTACCTTTGCCAAAGGTGTTGATCGTGACGGCGGGCTCGCCGGCATACTCGCCGTCCACGAAGGAGCCGAGCACCTCCGCCGTGGTGGGCTTGATGCGCTGGCTGCTGTTGTCGATCTCGAATTCGCCGGCGCCATCCACCCTTACCGTCTTCTCGCCCCGCGCATGCGTATCGAGCTGTTCGAGGCCGAGCATCTCACTAACCCAGGCACTGCGGTCCTGAAGCCACTTGGCATGATGATCCCGCTGCGCAAACGGGGCACAGACCCAGAGGACGCCACCGTTGTGGACGAATTCCGTGAGCGCCGCAGCGGCCGCTTCGTCAATGAGTTGCAGCGACGGCACAACCGCCAGCTTGTAGCCTGCCAGGCTCTCATCAGGAGTCACCACATCAACCGGAATGCCGTGCTGCCACAGGTAATGGTAGGCCTTGGGCTGCACCGTCAGATAGTCGCTCTCGCGCCAGTTCGTCAAGCGACGGGTGTTGCGCACGTTAGTCTGGTCATAGACAAATGCCGTTTCCTGCCTAGGCATCTCCGTTGGTTGCGGTGGAATTGCGTCGAGCATCTCCTTGAAGGCGCAAACCGCCTCGAGTTGGCCGGGCTTGGGGCTGCCATCGTAGTGACAGAGGGTGTCCGCAGAGTTTTCCACACCGTACGGGATACAGCGCCAATGCCAGAAGAGCGTAGACGCGGCGCCACGTGCGAAGGCCTCGGCCAGGAAAGCGGGGCGGATGTGCCAGGTCGACGTCTCCAGCACGTGGAACGGCGTGAAGGTGGCCGAACGAAACATGTCGTGGGCGAGGGCGGTATAGGTGTCCGGTAGGTTCACGCCTGCGCATTTGGGATAGGAGTCCCATGCGCCGGCATCCAGCATTCGGGAGTACTTGCGGTGGTCCATTCCGATGTTCATGACGCCGGTGGAATTAGTTACCACCCACTGTTCGGGCCTGACGAGTGCTTTGATGGCATCGTACTGTAGCTTCATGTACTCGCCGTTCATGTCGCTGAAGACCTCGGTGTAGTCGATCACCCAGCCGTTTGTACAGTGCTCATGGCGTGGCGTCGTGATATCGTCCCATTCGCCGTAGGCCTGATTCCAGAACGCCAGTCCCCAGCCGGCATTGATATCCTCGACCGTGTCGTACCGCTCTTGCAGCCAGACACGAAACTGAGCCGTACACTCGGGACAGTGACATTCGGTGGTGGCTCCCGGGGGACCATGCAGCTCGTTGTCGATCTGCCAGCCGACCACGCAGTCGCGTTGTCCATAGCGTTCGGCCATCTTCCTCGCAATTCCGACCGAGTAGCGTCGGTAGACTTCGCTCGTATTGCAGACGCCACGGCGTCCCCCGAACTGTATCTGCGTTCCATCACGGAGTTCCGCCATGATCTCGGGATGCGAGCGGTGCAACCACGGCGGCGGGGTAGCCGTCGGCGTGCAGAGAATCACCTGCATCCCGACCTCGTCGCAGAGATCCAGAAAGGCGTCCAGCCACTCCCACTCGTAGACGCCCTCCTTGCGCTCAACCGTGGCCCAGGCAAAGTCGAAGATCCGAATGATCTCGAGCCCGGTCTCCTGCATCAATCGCAGGTCGCCTTCCCACTGCGATGCGTCATAGCATTCAGGGTAATATGAGGTTCCGAGTTTCATTGGGGTCTTTCGTTTGGTTTGTTTGTAGCATGTGTGCCGCGAATACGCCACCACCGGGCTTGTCCCGGTGGAGCGGGTGATGGTCAGACACCCGCGACATAAAACTCTATCCATCGCGCCCGGCTTGGAGCGAGGGGTGAGCGTCGCGCTTTGCTCGCTCTTCCCGGGCGCCTGTTGTGTACAGTGCAGCATTCATTGCTAAGACTCAGTAGCTCCACCGGGACAAGCCCGGTGGTGGCAGCCGAGTAAACGTCAATCAACCACATCTTTCCGCCGCGATTCCGGCGTGACCTTCAGATCGACGAGCTCGCCATCCACGACCTTCCCCTCGACGACGGTCTTGTACGGCGCGTGGAGCTTGAACTCTATGTTCCACTCTTTCGGCCAGGCGGGGGCGATGAAGATTTTCTTCCCCTCGGTCTGCAGGATCATCGCCTGCAGCGCCTTCTGCAGCACCCCGCCGTGGGTCTGGTCGGGTGTCCAGTCCATGTTCGGCCCGAAAAAGGCAGGAAAGCGGGATTCCTTGTGTGTGTTGCGGGCCCGACTGACAACGCCCTTTCGCGCAGCTTCCGTGAGGCCCAGGTAGGCCAGGAAGATGTCGTCCTGGCGCCAGCCGTTGTGACCGCGCGGCCCGGGCTGCCGGAAGGCTTCACGCCCAAGCTCGACGTTGTTCTTCTCGAACGCGCAAAGCCGGAAGGGAAAAACCGAATACAACTCCGGGACCTCGCTGTTCCGGCAGTTCGCGAAGGTCTCAGCAGGCGCGAACATCTTCACCCCATCCACCTCCCTCGTCGGCAGATCGGGAATCTTCGCCTTCACCTCAGCCCACTGCTTCCGCATCTCGGGATCGGTCAGATTCTCCGGCAGGGCGAGCAGGCGGTCCGTCACGGCGTGCAACCCGGCCACCTCCGGCATGGGGTTGGTGCACTCCCACCAGGTCTCGAGCGCCTGCGACGGGTGCATGACGAGTTTGCCGTCCAAACCCGTCTCGTAGTGCAGATCGAAGAAGCGCAGCACGTCGTGGGTGAACGGGATGATCGTATCCTTAAGAAACCCTTCATCCAGCGTGTGCTCGTAGCGATCGAGCATCATATAACCCAGCTCCAGGCCGGATACCCACTCCCATTTGTGCCAGTTGCTTTCCTGGAGCTTGTCCGTTCTCTCTGCGAAAGGCGTTTTGCCGTAATCCGCGGTGCGATGATTCCCGTAGAAGAGCATGGTTTCGGGAATGTACAGTCCCTCGTGCCCCGTGTGAACTTTTGCCCGATGCTTGTGATACTCAAGGAGGTCCTTGCAATACATCTTGTAGAGGGCATCCGTCATCTCGAAGTCGCCGGAGGTGCACATGCCCAGGTAGGGCATCCGTGTGTTCTGCCACCAGTAGCCGGGGCCCCACTGGCGGAAGTCCGCGTTGTGAGGCTTACCTTCGTGTTCCACGGTGAAGATCGAGCCGTTGAACTTGATGGGGTAGGCACCCCTGGCACCGCAGGCCGTGACGTAGCGCTGCAGAGCATAGGCCCGGCTGATCACGAAGGCATCGTCTTTCTGGGCACCCGTTGCCGTCACGTGGAACCAGCTCCTTTGCCAGAAGGCTTTCCACCACGTCTCATGCGCTGCACGGCGCACACTAAAGCTCGTGGCCTCAACATCGGCAATAACCTGGTCCACCCCCGCGCGCCATTCATCCTCCGTGGCGGGGTGCCTGGCCAGCACGTAGATGTCGAAGCGATGCTTGCGGGATGACGCCGAACGCAAATGCGTGTCGTCAATGCGCTGTGCCCCCGTGGCTTTGATGACCGCTCCGAACGTGCGGTGCAACAACGGATCCTGCCGTTCGAAAGCGGTCAGCCCCTGCGCTTCTGCTAACGCAGCCGGTTCACTGGAATAAACATTTCGATGATACCAGCCAACGGTGCCGTCCAGGTTCTTCAGGACGGTATCCGAGTCGTCCCCTTCCCGCCAAAGCTCGATGGCGGCGGTTGCGTCAGTACGTTCCGGCCCATCTGCCTCGACATGGATAACCGGATGATTCGCGTCCACCCAGAGACGGATGTCGGTCTTTCCGCACCGGACTTTTAACGTGCCGTCGACCAAGCTCAGCGTCTGCAGGAAATCGTCGGTTGACGGCGCCGGGTCGAGCGTGATCCGCACCCCGCCCAGCTTCAACAGCCGCCCGTTTCCACCCCAGGAGTCAGTCCGGGAGATGTAGAAGACCAGGTCGCCGTTGGGTTCGATCCAGGCATTCAGTCCGGTCGATCCATTGCCTAGCGGCACCGATCCATGTTGATCCTGGCTGGGGCTATCCCAGACGACATTGTAACGCTCCGGTGAATCACCGAATTGCATCGCTTGCGCTCCTTGCAGTGTGCTTGCCGCCAATGTAGCGAGTAATAGTGTTGTTTGTAGTGTTTTCATGTCTATTCCTTTAAGCCTGCCCGAAGAGCCCCAACGAGGCGGGATATACCAAGCCCAGGGCAACGCCCTCGTTATACCTCACATCTTTCATCGTTCCAATTTGGAGCGGTTAGGGATGCGGTTCCATGTCATATCGTGATGCGCGAGAAAGGACGCATAGTCCACATCAAGCGCGGCGGAGGCAGTGAGGGAAGAGGCTAGTAGTGCTGTCATAATCCCGCTCTTCACCCTCCGACCGTCAGTGCGGGAGTCGACGCGGCGTTCAGATGTATGGGCGGGCGTGTAAATTCGAGCACGATGACGGTGTAGCCCACGATCTTGTCCGGACTGTTGGTCGGCATCTTCTTGAGGATGATCCGGTGGCCTTTCTGCTCGAACGCAATCTCCTTGCCGCTGACCAGGAATCTGGCTGACTTCAGCTTGGTCTGGAATCCGCCCAGGTTCATCTCTCGGCCCGGCCAATTGCGGCACCAGAAGTAGAGCTTGTTGCCCTTTTGGGAGAATCGACCGCATGATGTGCAGAGACCGATAACCGGTCTGCCCAGCTCGCCGTAGACCGCCTCGCCATTCTTCTTGAGCCACTTGCCGACCGCGGTGAGCGGCTCAATCGCGTCTTCAGGCACATCGCCCTCGGGGGAGGGACCGATGTTCATCAACAGGTTGCCCGCGCCCGTGCAGGCGGTGTTGAGCATTTTCATGATATCGCGCGGGCGGTGTGCGTCCTGTGCCGCCGATGGCATGTAGCCCCACGATGTGTCGTTGAACGTCATGCAGGCTTCCCATCCTCGTCCGGCCTCGGCAGCCTTGACGTGCCCCTCGGGTGTGGAGAAATCCTCGGGTAGGCGGGACCGGTCATTGATCAGGATACCGGGCTGTAGCTTGCGCACCATCTGGTTCATGGCCAGCGACTCCCACCCCTCGTGATGCTGGAGCGGCTGCGGCACGTCGTACCAGAGGATATCAATCTTGCCGTAGTTGCTCATCAGCTCGCGCACGCTGCCCTGAACGTAATCGAGGAAGCGGCGGCGGGCCGCCGGGTCGTAGGCGCAGGCCGATCCATCCGGGTGATGCCAGTCCATCAGCGAGAAGTAGAAGCCCACTTTGAGTCCAAACTCACGGCAGGCATCAACATACTCCTGCACCAGGTCGCGACCGCAGGCATTCATAGCATTGAAGTCGGTCAGCTTGGTGTCCCACAGGCAAAAGCCCTCGTGATGCTTGGTCGTCAACACCATGTAGTTCATCCCGGCCGCCTTCGCCAGCTTGGCCCACTCGCGCGCCGGACGCTCCTTCGGTTTGAATTTCTTCGCGAGCTGCTCGTACTCGTCCATCGGGATCGACTCGATCGCATGCACCCACTCATTGCGCCCGATCAGGGAATAGAGCCCCCAATGTACAAACATCCCGTAACGCGCCTCGCGCCACCACTTCATGCGCCGGTTGCGGGTCTTGTCTACGGCTGCTTCATACTGCTTCTTTGCGACCAATTTCATTTTCTGAATTCTCCTCTTTGGCGACACTAAAAACTCCGTGAACGTTCCCACGCCGAGTGATTGAATGCAAGTGGTTAGAGGTGCTATCTGCCTTTTGTTGCGTTGCTCTATCTGCTGTGGGCCCGGTGCCCTCGCCGGGCGCACATCCAAGGGGCGTGCGAGCCCCGCTACCGCATGGTGCATTCGAGGCCGTTCACGCGAGTAGGTTTACTTGCTGCCTTCAGCCGCGTACGCTTCCGTCTCAATTGCGGGCAGTCCCTCGGGGCGCTGGATATTGGGTTCACCGGTCAGGATCCCGTGTTTGGTGAGAAAACGATCGACCAGTTCGATCGACCAGTAGAAGTATGGGTTTTGCGGATTTCGTCCGTTGCAGAAGCCATGGCCCGCACCGATGCCGACATAGAACTCCGAGGCGTTTCCGGCAGCGAGCATCTTCTCGTGGAAGGCTCCCAGCTCGGGGACCGGCAGTGGATCCTTGCTCCCCAGGAAACAGATCGTCGGCGGCAGGTCGGGCACGACGTTGTCCGCTGGGTTGAGTTCGGGTTGACACCTAAGCCACGGGTTGTAGCCGACCACCGCATTCGGCACGCAGGAGATGGCCAGGTCGTAGGAATCGTCATTGACCTCCTTGGCCGTAATCATCGCCGTGGCAGCCGCGAGCTGACCACCGGCGGAGCCTCCGGCCGCGACAATATGATCGGGCTCGACTTTCAGCCGCTCGTTATTTTTGCGCAAAAACCGGATGGCCGACTTGGCATCCTTCACACACTCCAGTGGCACCTGAATCTTATCGCGGGTGCGGAGACGGTAGCTCACTGCCGCCGCGATCATGCCCCGACTGCTCCAGTAGGCGCAATCGGGATAGTGCCAGGAAGGATCGCCCCCGTTCCAGCTCCCGCCATGAAAGACGACTACCGCCGGAAACCGCTTGTCCTCGGCATAGTCCGGCGGAAGGAAGACATGTAGCTGCAGCTCTTTGCCGTCCACCTGCTTGTACGTCCACATTGTGTCCGGTTGCTTCCCGGCATAGGTGTGTGGCTGGGCGACGGTCGCACCTGCTATGAGGGTTGTTGCCACTATGGCCGCGGCAGATAGTTCATTTGTTTTCATCATTCCTCCCTTTTCCCTTCAGTTCTTCACATGCTGTCTTGGCGCTCGTTTTGGAGTGCGGGGACGGAGTCACCGCTTTCCGTGAGCGCGGAGCGCGTAAATGCATCATATAACACTCAGCACAACCAACGCCTATCCCTTTGTCACGCTCCGCTCGAATCCAAAGCGGTGACTTCGTCCCCGCACTCCATATCCCTCATATTGGTCACCCTCTAAGTGTGAGGACTGTCTACTTTTTCCGGGCAGGCTCAAAATGACCGATTAAGCAGGTGGCTTGAGGCGTAACCAAGTAAGTGTGAGATTAAGTGTGCGACAAAGTGTAGGAGTAAGTGTT
>JABGOW010000232.1:4701-9902 GCA_018645275.1 Verrucomicrobiota bacterium | reverse complement strand
GCCAACGGTTCCGGTACCGCTGAAGCGATCATCAACGGGATCGAATATGCGGTTCTGATGGGGGCGCATATCAGCAACAACAGTTACGGTGGCTACGGCTACTCCCAGGCGGAGTATGACGCCATTGAAGCAGCTCGCAATGCCGGTCACCTCTTCGTTGCTGCTGCAGGAAATGAATCCAATGACAATGATTCCTTCCCCGCCTATCCGGCCTCGTTCGATCTTGATAACATCATCTCCGTGGCGGCCACGGATCGAAACGACGGGATGGCGTACTTCAGCAACTACGGTTTGACGTCGGTGGATCTCGGTGCGCCGGGTGTGGATATCTACAGTACGCTCTCCGGTGGCGGCTATGGCTCCATGAGTGGAACGTCGATGGCGACGCCCCATGTGACGGGGGCTGCCGCCCTGGTTCTGTCGATGAATACACAACTCAGCTATGATCAGCTTCGCGATCTGCTTCTCGGTGGTGCAGATCCGATTGAGAGTCTCGATGGCAAGGTGGTCACCGGCGGTCGGCTAAATGTATTCAACGCCCTCACCCCAGGTGGCGGTGGCTCCGTGGCTGGTGGGGCGATTGTGGCCTACTTCACCTTCGACGATGGCGGTGAGCATGCAGAGGACTTCACCGTGGCGAACGATCACCTTGACGGCTGGCGTCGTGCGGCCCAGTTGCAGGGCAATGCGGTCTTCGATGCGACTGAGGCATTCGGCAGCGAGATCGACACCGATGGCGATGAGCTGCCGGATTGGTGGGAAATTGCCATGGGAATGGATCCGTACAGTGCACTGAGTGACGACGGTGCCGATGCCGATCTGGATGGCGACGGTCTGACCGCGCTCTATGAGTATTGGTCGGATACGGATCCGCGGCGTTATGACACGGACCTCGACGGTCGCCATGACGGCCTTGAGGATGCCGATGGCGATACGCTGTCGAATATTTCCGAGCAGGATGACTATGCTACGAATCCCGCTGACGCCGATACCGATGACGATGGCGTCGATGATGCCGCTGAACTGACGGATGGGAAGGTGCCGACAGACTCGCTCAGCAAGTACGAGCCGCGGGCGCTGGACTTCTCGGGCACGGTCGTGGAAGGCGGCAACGTCGTGACGGTCGCTGACAAGATCGACGGCAAATACACCTCACGCCTTAGCCTGCCCGTTTGGACGGTTGAGTGCCTGGTGAAGCCGGATGCCCTGACCAATGGTACGCTACCGCTGGTTAGTCGCAGCACGGCCAGTTCACAGTTGCGCAACTACGAGATTGGACTCGAGGACGGTTATCCGTACGTCGCGTTTGATAGTGCCGAGTATGGTGGCGAAAACGTGGTTGTGGGGCCGACACAGCTTCCAGTGGGCTCGTGGACACATGTCTGTGGCCGGTTCTCCGAGGATGGCGTGTTGACGCTCTTCGTCGATGGCGTAGAGGCGGGCGAGCTTCGTGTCACGTCGGCCTGTGTGGAAGGCATTGGCGATGTTGTGCTTGGCAGTTCCGGGTATGACGGACAACTGATGATGGTCCGGATCTGGCGCACTGCACAGGATCAGGCGCTGATCGACCGCATGCGTACACACAACCTCTTCTTTGGGAATGTGGCATCTCTTTCCGGGCTGCTACGCACGGGCGGAGACGGCTTCGTCAAGGAGGCGGCCATCACGGAGCAGGCATCCGGCGAGCTCATCGACCAATTGACGGATGAGTGGACGTTGGAGGCGTGGGTCAAGACCACAGGAAGTGGTACGGTTATTGGCAAACGGAACGGGGCTGCTCCCGTCGTTGATGATTGGAACTACTACTTGGGGGTCGATGCTGATGGATCGCTCCTGGGTCGCTTTGCGATTTGGTATGACGTCTATATCATGAACTCCAACAACGTGCCGGAATACCAGTACACCGGCTACAACTTTGAGGTAAACAACATCGAGGGTGAGATGTCCGTCGATGACGGCGAATGGCATCACGTCGCCTACGTCCGGGGAGAAGTCAGCTGCTACCTGTTTGTGGATGGCATACTCGATTCCGTACAGGACCGGTTGCTGGTGCCCATTATCGGCGGGAATGGTGAGTTCATCATGGATGCCGGTGTGCGTTCGCTTCAGGGGCCGGTCGTTATCGGCGAGCTCCTCCCTGCAGACATCGACGAAGCGCGAATCTGGAATATTGGTCATGATACGCAGGAAGAGATTCTTGACTACGGCTGGCGGAACCTCGCCGGAGACGAGAGCGGGCTCATAAGCTACTTCAGTTTTGATAATCAGCTTACCGATCTTGCTGACGAGCGTTCTGCGCTGCGTGATCCGGATGAGGAGTATGGAGTCTACATTGGCGACGCCGTGCGCATAACGGCGATTTCCGATCTGGTGCCCATCATCTATGATCCGATTCTCGCCTTGCGGCGTGTGGCGTTGGTGGCGTACTTCTCAGGGCATGATGGTGGCGATACGGTTGAAGATTTTACCTATCGCATGGGCCGGATGCCATTTGACGACGAGAAGTATGCCGGTGTGCCGGGCAGTGGGGTCTCGGTGGCCACCCTGAGCGGTACGAGCTGGCCGGAAGCACCAGACAGCGATGGCGATGGTTTGGGCGACTCCTGGGAGGTCCAGTACGGATTGCATCCGGGCGCGGTAGAGGAGGATAACGGTGCGTATGGCGATCCCGATGGTGACGGTCTGATCAACTTGTATGAGCAGCTTGCCTTCACCGAGCATGCCGTCGCGCTCGACCCGTTCCAGTTCAGTTCGCCCGAGGGCAGCGCCCTGAGCGACTACTATCAGAAACCGTCTCAGGCCAGCCTGTCGTTTGGTGAGATGTATGATGATACCGATGTTCTGCCGGACGGTTGGGAGAAGGATTGGCCGAATGTCATGGATCGACAGTACTATGATCGTGACGAGGATCCGGACCAGGATGAGTGGGACAACCAGGAGGAGTATCTCGCAGGGACTGATCCAAATGACCCTGCCGATACCCCGAATGTTTCCGTTTCAGGTCGCATTCAATACCTTGGTTCTGGCGGAAGTGGGGTTGTATTCACGGTTGAGGCGTACGAAACGGCCGATATGGACACGACGCCGGTGGCGACGGAGTCTACCAGCATGGATGGCGTCCATACCTTCAGCTTCACGAGCAACATCTCCAGCCGCACGGTCTGGCTGTTTGCTTCAGAGAATGCGTCGGCAGACTTCACGCCGGGCGAAGCCTACGGCATCTTCGGGCCGGTTGAGCTGACGCTCAGCGGTGCCAGCGATATCGTGATTCCCGTTGCGGACCAGGATGAAATGCCGTGGTACCCAACGTTCTCGTGGACGGCTCCAACTGGGGGCGTCTCGGATGTGTACGTGCGGCTCGCTGACCTCGGTGCGGGCTCCTTGGTGTTGGAGCGTTGGATTCATGCGGATCGCAGTTTCTTCCATGCGGTGGACTACCAGCGCGGAACGCCCCTCGGGGGGGCGGGGGGGTATCCCAACGGGCTGCCACCCGGGCAATACCAGTGGCAAGTTGCGACGTCGGATATCGATGAACCCGTCTATGCACTCGACGGTGGGCAGTTCAGCGTACTGCTCCGTGGTGTCCCAACCCCGGAGATTGTGTCTCCGGCCGGTGGCGACATTATCGTGCATCAGCTTCATGATTTCTCATGGCGTTCGGATCCGGCTCTGCCGATGCCGATGTTCCGGATTCAGATTCGCCCCGTGAGCCGAGTCTGGACCTGGGGTAGGGATGTGGTTGTGCATGCCTCCGATCCAACGGGGTTGCACACGCTCCGGTTGCCGATTGAATCGGTGAATGCAGATCTCTTCGGGAATTCGCGATGGGTGAGCGGTGAGTACGAGTGGCGCGTACAGGCCAGCAACAATGATACACTGGGTAGCTGGACCGACTACAGCACGTTCCAGCTTGCGGTCACGAATGCACCAGTGACGTCGAGTGGCGCCCCGCAGATCTCGGGCGAGGTGATCTATCACGGCAAGGCGTCGACGGAACGGATTGTAGTGAGGGCGTATGGAGACCCGGTCTACAATAATCGACTTGAAGGGCAGCTTACCCTTGATGGTGCAGGTCCATTCGTGCTCCGGGGGCTTCGTCACAAGGCGTACAACCTCGAAGCCTTCATAGATCTGAACGCCAACACCGTGCGCGATGAGTGGGAGCCGCAGGGCATGGCTCGGGATTCCTCCGTAGGGGTTCACTATGAGTACCGCGGAGATGAGTATGAGAGAGGAACCTTCTCTCTGTCCGGGGCTGAAGCCCTTTCCGGCGTCAGAATTCTGATCCGCGATCGTGACACGGACGATGACAACGTCATGGATGGCTGGGAATGGGAGCATCTCGATCCGACATTCGTGCTGACGGGTACGGGAGATCAGGATGGCGATGGTCTCTCCGACATTCGGGAGTATGGTGCCGATTCTGATCCGCACAACCAGGATACGGACGGCGATGGCTTGCTGGATGGTCTCGAAGTCGATACCTATGGCACCTCGTCCACCACGGGTGACAGCGATGGCGACACACTCCCGGATGACGTGGAGCTGGGCATGGCGGGCATGAGCCCCACCAATTCTGATGACGATGATGATGGCGTGCCTACCGCGATTGAGGTCGCCTGGGATGGCACGGCTGGCTCCGTTGGTGCCGGCGACATGGATCCGTTGCTCTCCGATACCGATGGTGATTCGATTCCGGATCTCATGGAAATTGCGGCTGGATCGGATCCGCTCAGCGCGGCCTCCGCTGCGGTGATCGCCCTTTCCGGTGTGACCGCGGGCCCGATGGGAACGGTGCAGCTCTCGTGGCCGGTCGGCGGTAATCTGTGGTCGGTGGACGTTACCTATGTTGTCGAGTTCAGCAGTGACCTGGTGACGTGGATTGCAGTGGGCGAAGTGACCGGCAACGGCGATGCGTCGCCTACCAGCCTGTCGCTCGCTGCTGATATGGACGATTCGGCATCCGGATTCTACCGCCTGCGGCTGATGATTGAGTAGGCCCCAGCCGAAAAGGGGTCTGAGCCAGGAACGAGGCAGAATTTGGTAGGGAGTTCGACCGCGGATGGGCGCGGATGGGGACGGATACGGGGATGTGAATGAGGAGAGAGTCGAGATGATCTCTCCTAATCCTAATCGTGGTCGTGCTCGTAATCGGGGAAGCTCGCCAGATGTGGAGATGCTTCGGCAAGCTCAGCATGACA
>JABGOW010000232.1:2300-4601 GCA_018645275.1 Verrucomicrobiota bacterium | reverse complement strand
AACCGGGAACGTCTAGAACTATTGGTCATTTGACTTTGGATGCGCGACGCTCTAGTATGCAGCGCAATACCAGTAAGGAGAGAGAAGACAATGCATAGGTTACGAAGATGCTTTACGTTTATCGCAGCGGTAGCGATTTTGGGCGGCTGCGAGTGGGATAGTCCGGATGATAGCGGAACTTGGAGTTCAAGCTATACGTGGATCAATTTTGCCGGCACCTACGTGCCCGCTGCCGGGGCCAGTTATCTCGTGTCTGAGTATAGTGGGGCAACCCCTCAATCCAACATATCTTCAGCGACGCACCCGATTGGAACTGGAAATGGCTTGCAGCTGTCTTTTTCTGGCACGCTTCCCAACCGCCCTGTTGTGCCTGGCTCGGTGAGTGTTGCTGCCGGAAGTGTATCTATTGCTGATAGCGATGGCAACGGTACGCTTGACGAGGGGAATGGCAGTGGTACCGTAGACTTCACAACGGGCGCCATCGCTGTTCAGTTTGATCTCGACTCGGTCCCAGTAGATGAAACGACGGTTCTTGTGTCGTACAACTACTACGTCTCCGGCTCGTCCGAGAATCCCTCTGCGGGAGACAATCCGGAAATCTACTCGCTTGTGTTGCAGCAGACGGGGCAGCAGCTCGTGGCGACGGATAGCAATGGGATAACCTACAGTGGCACAATCACGGGGGTTTCCCAGGGCGGTGGCGACACGACGGGCGGCACGTCCGGAACGGTCGTGGCCAACTTCACGCTGACGGGATCAGACAGTTCGAAGATTGTGGGGACGCTGACGGGAACGTATACGGCGCCAGCGACGGGCACAGATGCGAATCCATCCGCAACGGGTACACTGGCGAACCGCACGATGGCGGGCACCTATGTCGGCGCGAACGGGGGAACGGGCAGTGTGAGTGGTGCAGGCGGTACGGTGTCGGTGAGCACGGCGTCGACGACGACGACGTCGTCGAGCTCGTAAGGCGGACTGAAAGAGAGCTGCTCGTGTCCAGCATGAAAGTCAAGGATTTCGACAGTTATCGAGCGCCCAACCGCAAGCCCTGGGCCGCTATCCTGGTCCTGCTTGCGCTTGGCTTTCTGATCTACTGGTTCTTCATCCGGGAGCGCCCTCCGAAATCGGAGCCCGTTGACGACGTCGTGGCCGAGGAAACATCGGAACCGTCCGTTGCCGTTACACCTGAATCTACCGGTAAGGCCGATGAGGATGCTGCCATCGCCGCTGCCATTCCGACTGCTGATGTGGCCCTCATGATGGATGAGGCTTCGCAATTGGCTGCTGAAGACAAGCTTGTTGAGGCGCGCCAACGCTACCTCGAGGCATTGAAGCACACATCAGATTCCGCTGTGCAGCTACAGATAGAGCGCAAGGTTGCTCCGATCAATGTCGAGCTGGTGACGAGTCCGAGGCGCATGCCGGAGAAGCAGGATGTTCTCGTGAAGTCGGGGGACTCCCTGGACCGGATTGCACGGCGATTCGGGACGACGACGGAGCTCATTCAAAAGAGCAATCTTCTGATGAACCCGAATCTGATCAAGGTGGGGGATCGTCTACGCGTGTTCACGGGGAAGTTTCAATTGGCCTCCAGCAAGTCACGTCACGACCTGGTCGTGACATTGAATGGGGCGTTTTTTAAGCGATACAAAGTGGGCACAGGGCGATTCGGAAAGACGCCTATCGGAACCTTTGTGATTCGCGACAAAATTAAAGAGCCCGTGTGGTGGCGTCCGGATGGGCGTGAAGTTCCCTTCGGGGATGAAGAGAACATTCTTGGCACGCGCTGGTTCGCTTTGCGGGCTACGGGCGATACGGAGGACGTGCGTGGGTATGGCATTCACGGCACATGGGCTCCAGAGAGCGTCGGAAGCGCCTCAAGTGCGGGCTGCCTGCGGATGATCAATGAAGAGGTGGAAGAGCTGTTTTCCTACATCCCCATTGGCACCCAGGTGACGATTAGTGAATAGAGCAGAGAGACGAAAGTCGAAAGACGAAAGACGAGAGTCGAAACTTAAAAGCCGAAATTTAAAATGTGGGAATGGGGCTCCTTTGCTTGACCCTGTACACCATGTAGTGGGTGCATCTCTCGTGTCATCCCGCGCTTGTCGAGGGATCTCCGCCCCCGGTGAGGCGCATGAGATGCTTCGGCAAGCTCAGCATGACAATTTAGCGAGATGCTTCGCAAGCTCAGCATGACAATTTAGCGAGATGCTTCGGCAAGCTCAGCATGACAGTTGCATGAGATGCTTCGGCAAGCTCAGCATGACAGTTGCATGAGATGCTTCGGCAAGCTCA
>JABGOW010000232.1:0-2200 GCA_018645275.1 Verrucomicrobiota bacterium | reverse complement strand
GAGATGCTTCGGCAAGCTCAGCATGACAGTTGCATGAGATGCTTCGGCAAGCTCAGCATGACAGTTGCCGAGATGCTTCGGCAAGCTCAGCATGACAAGAGATGGAAACAATGATGAAGCGAAAGATGTAGGGTCAACCCCCGAATCCGCCAGAGGCGGACAAGCCCCTAATCCGCCAGAGGCGGACAAGCCCTGTAATCCGCCAGAGGCGGACAAGCCCTGTAACCTGGAACCAAAACCATGCATCCATATAGATCACATACGTGTGGCGACCTGAGAATTGAAGACGCCGGCAGCGAAGCGCGCCTGTCCGGCTGGGTATTTCGAAAGCGCGATCATGGGGGCGTGCTCTTCATTGATCTGCGTGATCACTATGGGATCACACAGGTGGTGGTGCATCCCGACCGTGCTTTCTTTGAGGAGTGTCAACGCTGGCGCTCTGAGAGCGTTGTGACGGTGACGGGTCGTGTCGAGAAGCGCTCTGACGAGACCGTCAACACAGGGATTCCCACAGGTGCCATTGAACTGTTTGCCGATGCGGTGGAGGTTCAGTCAGCCGCGGATCCGCTGCCGCTGCACCTTGCCGGCGATGATGAAGGTCCCGAAGAGACGCGTCTGAAGTACCGGTTTCTTGATTTGCGGCGTGAGCGACTCCAGAAGAACATCATTCTGCGCGCCAAGATCATCGCGAGCATGCGCCGCCGCATGACGGAGAAGGGGTTCAACGAATTCCAGACACCCATTCTCACGAGTAGCTCGCCCGAGGGCGCCCGTGACTATCTCGTGCCCAGTCGCGTGCACCCCGGCAAGTTCTATGCACTGCCTCAGGCACCACAGCTCTTCAAGCAGCTCCTGATGGTGTCTGGATTCGATCGCTATTTCCAGGTTGCGCCCTGTTTCCGGGATGAGGATGCTCGCGCCGACCGCTCGCCGGGCGAGTTCTATCAGCTCGATATCGAGATGTCCTATGCGACGCAGGATGAGATCTTCGAAGTCGTTGAAGACGTTCTTCACGGGATCTTCAAGGAGTTTTCCGACTGGGAGATGGATGCGGCCCCGTTTGTCCGTATCCCGTATCGTGAAGCGATGCTGAAGTATGGTAGCGACAAACCGGATCTGCGCATTCCGATCGAGATTCGTGATGTCTCGGATGTCTTTGCAGATAGCGAATTCAACGCGTTTGCGTCCGTCGTGAAGAAGGGCGGTGTCGTCCGTGCGATTCCGGTTAAGGGTATCTCCGACAAGCCGCGTAGCTTTTTCGACAAGATGGTCGGCTTTGCCCAGGGTGTAGGGGCGAAGGGACTCGCCTATCTTGTCTGGGAAGAGGGTAACATCAAGGGGCCGATCGCGAAGTTCCTGAAACCCGAGGATATTGAGGCGATTGCCTCTCGTTGTGATGTCGAGACGGGTGATGTCGTGTTCTTTGTCAGCGACAAGGCAAACTCAGCCAACGCGATCTCCGGCGAGGTGCGCCTGAAGCTTGGGCGTGATCTGGACCTGGTTGAGAAGAACGCCTTCCGGTTCTGCTGGATTGTTGATTTCCCCATGTTCGAGTACGACGAGGAGCAGGGGAGTGTCGTCTTCTCTCACAACCCGTTCTCGATGCCGCAAGGGGGGATGGAAGCACTCGAAACGAAGGATCCTCTGGATGTGTTGGCCTACCAGTATGACATCGTCTGCAACGGCTGTGAGCTTTCGAGCGGCGCGATTCGTAATCACCGCCCCGAGGTGATGTACAAGGCATTTGAGATTGCCGGCTACCCGCAGGAGGTTGTGGATGACGAGTTTGGCAGCCTGATCCGGGCGTTCCGGTTGGGTGCACCGCCGCATGGTGGTCTTGCACCAGGAGTCGACCGCATCGTGATGCTGCTTGCGGATGAGACGAACATCCGCGAAGTGATCGCCTTCCCGATGAATCAGAAGGCTCAGGATCTGATGATGGATGCACCGTGCGAGGTCTCAGAGAAGCAACTTCGCGAGCTCCATATCAAGCTGAAGCTGCCTGAGGAGCACAAGTCGGAAACACACGTTCCGATTGATGTGAAGGATCACTCTTAGGGGAAAGCCGAGAGTCGAGAGTCGAAATGGCTTGGGCTTTGGCGGGGTGGATGGGTTTTTAAGGTGTTAGGCGCGATCCGCCCGCGCCCCTTTTTCAGCCTCTTGATGGTTCAGGTCCCTTTCGAAAAAGCCCTCCGCCCTT
>JABGOW010000371.1:9694-9912 GCA_018645275.1 Verrucomicrobiota bacterium | reverse complement strand
CGACGAGGTCCAGCACGAGGTGACGCTGACGCAGGATTTCTACATGGGTGTCTTTGAGGTCACGCAGAAACAGTGGGAGCGAGTGATGGGCACCTGGCCGAGCTACTTTAGTAACCCCAGCTACCGCGACAGCCGCCCGGTCGAGCAGGTGAGCTACAACGCCATTCGCGGGTCAAGCGCCGGCGCGGGGTGGCCAGCTAACGGCAATGTCGACGGCG
>JABGOW010000371.1:0-9684 GCA_018645275.1 Verrucomicrobiota bacterium | reverse complement strand
CATGGGCCGGTTGCGCGCCCGGACGGGCCGCGCTTTCGACCTGCCGACGGAGTCGCAGTGGGAGTATGCGGGCCGGGCGGGGACGACGACGGCGCTGAACTCGGGGTATAACCTGACCAGCACGGACAGTGATGCCCGCATGTCCGAGGTGGGGCGATACTGGTATAATGGAGGCTCGGGATACAGTTCAGGCGGGGACACATCAGGGGGAACGGCGAAGGTGGGCAGTTACCTGGTGAACCAGTGGGGATTGTATGACATCCACGGGAACGTATGGGAGTGGTGCTTGGATTGGTATGGGACGTACCCGGGCGCGGTGAGTGATCCGAAAGGTGTATCTTCGGGCTCGTCCCGTGTGGTTCGCGGCGGCTGTTGGTACTCCTACGCCTACTACTGTCGGGTTGGCTTTCGCATCAACTTCGACCCGTACTACGCGTACTACTTCGTAGGCTTCCGCGCTTGTGTGCCCCCAGGTCAGCAGTGAGCAAGGTGTTCGTTCGTGCCGTGCCCGCGGGACGCGGGTTGAGCGGAGCGAAAGGCCGAACGGACACAGGGCGTGGAGAGTGGATAAGAGAATAGGGGTATGGGGATGTATCCCCATCGGCGCAGGATTTTGAAGCATGCAAATGGCGTTTTTCCAGATACCCGTCCGCAGTGACGCAGGGCTGCAGGAAGACCTGAACCGGTTCCTGCGCTCACACCGGGTACTGACTGTGCATCGGGAGTTTGTAGATCAGGGCGACAACTCGTTTTGGGCGTTGGCTGTCGAGTTCATGGAAGGAGCGAGTGCGTCCAGTTCGGGTGCGTCACGCAGCAGCAAGGCGCGGGTGGACTACAAGGAAGTCCTGTCTCCCGAAGACTTTGCCGTGTTCGCCAAACTTCGCGACTGGCGCAAAGCGACATCCGAGAAAGAGGGAATCCCTGTCTATGCCATTCTCACAAACGAGCATTTGGCGGCCATCGCAACGAAGCGGCCGACTTCCGTCACCCAGTTGCAGAACATCGAAGGCATTGGCGAAGCCAAGGGTCTGAAGTATGGGGCTGGAGCGCTTGAGATCGTCGCCAACGCTGGAGGGTCGGTCTCCGTCCCGGCCACTGCAGCGCCGGAAGCAGCCGACACGGAAGATGTCTCTCCAGAGAATGACGATGAAACGCGCCGGTAACCTTTACGACCGAATTGCCGATCCGGAGAACCTGCGGCTGGCGTTTCTCAAGGCGATCCGTGGAAAACGCGGCAAGGCGGATGTCCTGAAGTATGGGGCGTCTCTGGATGCCAATCTGCGCCTGCTGCGCGACCAACTGCTGTCGCATGCGGTGGACGTCGGGCACTACCATTTCTTCACTGTCCAGGATCCAAAGGAACGGGTCATCTGTGCGGCATCATTCCCTGAGCGCGTGCTGCATCATGCCATCATGAATGTCTGCGAGCCAGTCCTGGAGCGTTACGCCATTCACGATTCGTATGCGTGCAGGACGGGGAAAGGCATGCACGCCGCCGTCTTGCGAGCCCAGGCGTTCACCCGACAGTACCCATGGTATCTCAAGCTGGACATTCGGCAATACTTCGCGTCGATTGACCACGCGACAGTCATGGCGATGCTCGAACGGCGCATCAAAGACAAGGCTGTGCTGGCGTTGTGCCGCCAGATCCTTGCCACCTACGAGACTGCACCGGGGCGCGGATTACCCATTGGCAACCTGCTCTCCCAGCACCTGGCCAATTTCTATCTGGGACACCTGGATCACTGGGTCAAAGAGACGCTGCGGGTGCATGGCTACGTTAGATACATGGACGATTTTGTGTTGTGGGCGGACGACAAGGCAACACTGAAGGCCCACCTTGCGGCGGTTCGCGCCTTCGTTGCCTCCGAACTCAAGCTCGACCTCAAGGACAACGTTCAACTGAACCGCTGCACCCGTGGCCTCCCATTTCTGGGGTATCGCGTGTTCTCGAACCGATTAGTTCTTGGCCCGCGTGCGCGGAGACGATTCGCTCTGAAACTGCGCGGATACGAACAAGAATGGCTGACAGGCACCTGGTCAGAAGCCGACTTGGCGCGCCACATGGAAGCGTTGCTGTCCTATGTAAGGTTTGCTGATACGCTGGAACTGCGCAAGTGGATCGTGGCTCAATACAGCGCGGCCGCATAAACACGGGCCGCAAGGAAGGAGACATTTCTTTGGGGTTCTGTCCAAAAGGGCTCGTCCCGTGTGAATCGCGGCGGCAGTTGGAACAACAACGCCAACAACTGTCGGGTTGGCAATCGCAACAACAACAACCCGAACAACGCGAACAACAACATAGGCTTCCGCGCTTGTGTGCCCCCAGCTCACCAGGCGAGATGGATGTCCGCCTGCTGACCCGGACAGAATCCTGTTCCCGCCCCGTGCGGGACGAAAAGCAAGGCACCGCCGGGGTTGGTAGCTCCGCGGATGCGAGCGAAGGCTCCGGCGGCGCTGTTTACTCCATCCAGCGCCGCTGTGAACATTGGGCGTCGAATGCATGATTCCGCCGCCCCACTTGTTGCTTGGAGCAGACCGGACAACCACGCCTCCCTTTCATTGGTTGGAGACTAGCGCCGCCACCCTTCCCGAGCAAGCTGATTCCACTCGCACTTTCGCTCCCCACGTGTTGGTTGGAGCATCCAATCCAGAGGGGAGCCCACAGCTCATCATGCTCCGCATGATACATGGCTCGGTAAATGGAATTTGTCGTTCGATCTTGGATTGCGTACAATGCGGCCATGCGTAGGCGATACGTCGGAGCACTCTGTTTTGCGGTACTGCTATCCCTATCCCTCTGTTGATCGCGTGGGGCGCGGCGGATATCGAACTGCTGGTGCCATTGTATTCCTATCCCTCGTGGTACGATCCTGCAAACTACGTCTGGGCGAGCGTTGCCGCCGCGGCCGGACAGGTCCCCGTCACCGCCATCATCAATCCGAACAACGGCCCCGCTGGGGGCCCACCCAACGCCGACTATCTAGCCGGACTGAATGATCTACGCCGCGCTGGCGTGACGATTCTCGGTTACGTCCACACGTCCTACGGGGCCAGAGCCCTGACCGCCGTCCAAGCCGACATCGACCTGTACGATCAGCATTTCAACATCGATGGAATCTTTTTGGACGAAGCGTCGACGAGCACGAACCAGCTGGCTTACTACCAGGCTCTATACAGCTACATCGTGGCTAGCCCCAACTTGCGCACGATCATCTCCAATCCCGGCACACACCAGATCGAACCATTCATCAGCACACCGACTGCCGATACAACCGTCATCTTCGAGGGTAGTGACGGCTGGTCGGACTACGCTCCGGATGACTATATGACGAACTTCCCTACCTCAAGTTTCGCAGCGCTGGTTTACGCGGAGCCTGATGCTGCCGTGATGCACGCCAACATCATGAAGGCAGTCCAACGCGGCATCGGTTTCGTCTACATAACCGACGACACGCTCCCCAATCCATGGGACACGCTCCCTGCGTATTGGGAGGATGAAGTCAACTACATCCAGGCCCTGCGCGAACTACGAATCACAGCCCTGACGCTCAGCGGCACGGATGCGCATATCGCGTTCACGACGGTCACGAATGCATCCTTCGGAGTGGAACATGCAGCAAACCTTACCACAAACGGATGGACAACGATAACCAACGGAGTTCAAGGCACGGGCGACACGGTCCTTATCGTTGATCCGGAAGCAGGTGCACGGGGCAGGCAGTTCTACAGGACGAAACTTGAGCTATAACAGAAGTCGCGGCCATTCTGGTCATCAAGCGTCTGTGGGGCCAGTAACTTTGCCAGCAAACGGGCTGCTCAATCAGCTTTCGCTCCGCAGCCCCTTTGATCTGGCGTCCCTCAGACCATGTTCTCTTGCTCAGAATACGTTCGCAGCCCTTGCCTTGGTCTTCGGGTTCCAGTAAAGTGCCCTCCAGAGAGACGTATACGAGGGAGTTGCCGATGCAGGCAGTCTTGCTCTGCCATGCATCGGCGATGCTCCCTCGTGAGCGCGGCGATAACAAGCTCGGGCTGGAGGAGGATCTATGGGCGTCAACCAACGCAGCGTGTTGTGTTCACTCACTGCCACGGTGATCCTCACCGCAGCAGTTTCATTCGGTTCGCAATCACCGTGTCGCATTGCGAGTTCTGGCGACGAGGGGATCATCCTCGACTTGGCCCCGGGAGCGCTTCAGAGCGAGACGGTTGCGACAGATGCCGGACTGTTCTCACGGTTGTGGGTCGATGGCGAGTTTCTGACTCGTGAGATCGGGCATCCTGCACTCCCCACGGTCCGACGCCTATTCGCGATGCCGGCAGGCGCGACGCCCACGGTTACGGTGCTCGACTTTGAGCTGGAAGAAACGTCTTTGAGCCAACTCGGACTGAATCACCCCGTTGTGCCCGCTCAGCCCTCATACTCCAGAGGTGCCGATCCAGCAGATATCTACTTTCGATACGATGCGGCGGCATATGGGGCGGATGCGTTCAGCGACGATGCGCTCGTAAGCGCAGCCAAGAGCGGCACCATGCGGGGTGTGGGCGTGGGCGCATTGGTCGTTAGCCCTTTTAGGTACAACCCGGTTACAGGGCAGCTTCGCATCTATCGCAACATACGTGTGCGAATCACGTTCAGCCCATCGGGACCAGCGGTCTCGGATCTTTCAGCTTGGGACTATTCGCCATTTTTCGAGTCGGCCATTGGCGCGATGCTCAATGCGCCACAGGCGGCACCGTCAGTGGATGCATGGCCCGCGCCGTCAGATCTGACGCACTACCCCGTGACCTACTTGATTATGGCTCATGAGGACTTGAATGGGAACGCGAAGCTCGCAGAACTCGTAGCCTGGAAGCGGCAGAAGGGCTTCAACGTCATTACCCACTACGTCGCCAGTACCAACTCCATACAAACCAATGATGCATGGATTGAGGAACAGTATGCCGCACTCTCGCCTAAACCCTCCTTTCTGCTGATCGTTGGCGATGACAGTGGACCCTATACGGTGGCGTCGCAAGTGAACCCCTGGGAGGGCGTTTCACGTTCGGACTTGATATACGGTGTGGTGGGGCGCCACGGAATTGGGAACCACATTCCGTCGATCTATGTGGGTCGCTTCTGCGTTCGCACGCCGGCCGATCTGGCGGCACAAGTGGATAAGACAATCTGGTACGAGAAGGGGCAGTTTCTGGTGGCGACGCCGGACCTCGCCTACCTGACCGCACCGCTTGGTGCTGCCGGCTACGATGCGAGCAATTACGGTCAGACGCACGGGAATCCGCAGATCTCGTATGGGTGGACGCACTACTTCAATGCCGCGAACGGGATGAGCAACGCTGTTCACTATTTGGACCCAGCAGCCTACGCTCGAGACTCGGAGATCGTTGGCTGCGTTGACGATGGCGTTAATCTTTTCATGTACACCGCACACGGAGCCAACGACCGATTCGACGACCCGCGCTTCGGCATCAGTCATGTCGACGGCTTAGGTAACAGCGGAAAGTATCCGCTGGTTGTGGGCAGCTGCTGCCTCACGGCTTCGTTTGGTGATGACGAGTGTTTCGGCGAGGCGTGGCTCAACGCCCCAGACCGCGGCGCGATTGGGTTCATCGGGGCCACCATGAAGACCACCTGGAACGAGGATCTCGTGATGGGTGTGGGCACTATCACGGCAAAGAACAATACCCCTCCACCCCATTCCCCGGCGACCCCGGGCATGTTTGACGCCATCATGTCGGGTGACTACCCAACTCAGGCAGGCATGAAGCACTGTGGCCTGATGGCAGTAGAGAATTTCGGCGGACAACATTTCAAGTACTGGCTGTCGTATCACCTGCTTGGTGACCCGTCGTTGATGCCCTTCTTTGGCGTGCCGTCAACCCAGACGGTCTCCCATGTGGCGGCTATTGCAGCCGGCGACACGATGTTCAACATCACCACGACCCCGGGCGCCTATGCGGCCATTACAGGTGATGACGGGACCATCTACGGTGCGGGACTGGCGGACGCATACGGGGTGGCAAGTTTTCCGCTTTCTCCGATCGCGACCGACCATGTTCACCTTACGGTGACGGCGCAAAACCGTCGCCCCTATTATGCGAACATACCGGTTGACGACAATGCTACCCCCGTTCACTACGTCGACGCCAGCAACGCAAGTCCGCAGTCGCCGTACACGAACTGGCTGACGGCTGCCACGACTATTCAGGAGGCCGTAGATGTTGCCGCAGGGGGTGACACCGTGTGGGTCTCGAATGGCGTCTACACCAGTGGCATGCGACTGGCAGGAGGGCAGGCGACGCCAAACCGTCTCGTTGTGCTGTCCGACATCCACATCGAGAGTGTCAATGGGGCGGACGTCACGCACATCGTCGGCTCCATGGGGACGAACGCAGCCTTTGCGGGGGGCATCCGCTGCGCATACCTTGCCGATGGCATGCTTGCTGATTTCACGCTGACAAACGGATGTGCACCCATCACGACGACAGAAGCGGAGGCGAGCGGGGGCGGCGTGTACATGGTCAACGGTGCTATCAGCAACTGTGTGGTGATCGGTAGCCGGGCGATCGGCGCGGGAGGAGGCGCCAGAGGTGGAACGCTCTGCAATTCTCGAGTCGAAGGCAACCACGCTCTGATGGGTGGAGGTGCCGACAGCTCCGCCCTGCACAACTGTCTGGTGGTTGGCAACCGTGCCGCAAGCCGGGGCGGCGGCGCGAGCCGTGCTACGCTTTCAGGCTGCACGGTCGTCGATAATGTGTCTGAGAACGAGGCCGGCGGGATTTGGGCCCTCGCAGCCATGAACAACTCCATCCTCTACTACAATATCGCGACAAATGACTATGACAACTACGACCCCGTGGGCGACCCGGGAACCGTGCAGCATTCCTGCGTGACACCAGATCCCGGGGGCGTGAACGTCATCACCAGCCCGCCTCAGTTTGTGAACCGTGGGAATGGCAATTACCGGCTGGATGTCGGTTCGCCGTGCCTTGACGTGGGGCATAACCAGCTCTCGCATGGTGACAGCGACCTCGATGGAAACGCACGCATCCAGCACGGTACCGTAGACATGGGCGCATACGAGAGTTCCGTCGCCCCGACGCTGACACCCAGCATCGGGTTGTCATCAGACGGGATTGCGTTCATGCAACCCGCCGGGCGGTCGCCGGCTGACGTAACGCTCGAAATCCACAACCAAGGCGACGGCACGCTTGCCTACGCGCTAACCACAAACGTCACCTGGATCTCAGTCGCACCGGAAAACGGATCAAGCACCGGAGAAGTCGATGATGTGACACTGTCGTTCGACACCGCGGGGCTTGCCGCCGGCAGCTACACGGGGTTTGTAGCGGTGGCGTGCACCAATGCAGACAACTCTCCCCGCACAGTCGAAGTGGTTGTCACGCTGCGCGAAACCGGGGGAACCGAACCGGAGCCGCCCCCCGGCCCCGGCGTCCCGAGCACGCACTACGTGGATATCGCCAATGTTGGAAATGCCGTGTCACCGTACACCAACTGGATGACGGCCGCCGTGAGCATTCAGGATGCCGTCGATGCCGCCTCGTCAAACAGTACGGTATGGGTGGCGGATGGGGTCTATGACAGTGGCTCTCGGCTGACGCCCGACCCGGACGCCGAACTGCCGTGCCGCGTGGTCATCACGAACGGCATCACGCTCCGCAGTCTGAACGGCCCCAACCGTACACATATCGTGGGCGCGTCAGCGCCAGGCGGTGGTAACGGCAATGGGGCGGTTCGTTGCGTATACCTGGCAGTCAACGCGACAGTATCGGGATTCACGATCAGGGACGGCCACACCCTTACTACCTACTCGCCACTCTCGTCAGATCCGTACGCAGATTCCTGCGGCGGTGGCGTGGTTACAGACGAGTATGCTATGGACCGTGTCGGGATGTACGCCAATGGAGGCGTGATGAGCAACTGCGTCTTTACCGGCAACTCCTCATACCAGGAGGGCGGGGCCACCTGGGGTGTGAATTGCGTCAATTGCCTCTTTGTCGGCAATACCAGCAGATCCGGGGGTGCAACAGCATACGGCTCAGGCATCAACTGCACCATCGCCGACAACAATGCCACGTGGACTGGTGGCGGCACGTATGGCACGGACCTGCAAAATTCGATCATCTACCATAACACGGTAAACGGAAGTCCGGGCTCGAACGTCTCCGACCCTATAGGGCAAAGCCGGACGAACGTGTACAACTGCACAACCATCTACCCGCTTCACAGCCACAATGTGACCGATCCGCCCCGCTTTTGGGATCAGTCGGGCGGCAATTACCGACTGGCTCCCGATTCTCCCTGCCTGGGACAGGGAAACAACGACGATGTGGACTGGGACAGCGATCTCGATGGGGCGCCGCGTATTTACGGCGGAACGGTGGACATGGGTGCCTTTGAGTTGGGCTACGTGGACCACTGGCTTGACACGTCGGCGTCGGCTCTTTCGCCGGCAACGGGTCACGGCGGCACACCGGCCAACCAGACGTTCACGGTTCAGAATCTCGGAGGTGATCCCATGGGGTACAGCGTCAGCTCCGACGTGGGCTGGATGATGGTGTCTCCCGGATCGGGGACTTCCTCGGGTGAAGTCGACACGGTGACCGTCCACTACTATACCGACACACTGCCCATGGGCGTTTACACGGGGCGGGTGACCGTCGCGTCGCAAGAGGCCCCGAACGCACCGCAGGATGTGGTGGTGACACTGACCATCAATCAGCACACGTTCCATGTGGACATCAACAGCACGACAGCAGAACCGCCCTATCTAAGCCCGGCGACAGCGGCCAGTTCCATCCAGGTTGCCATCGACGCCGCCGGGACAGGCTCAAGAATTCTGGTTGGGGATGGTGTCTATGACTCAGGTGGTCGCACCTACGGAACGTACCTGACAACAAACCGGTTGGTCATCGACAAAGATGTTGTGGTTGAGAGCATCAACGGTGCCGCGCATACGTTCATCATAGGTGCCGAAGCCGCCGGTGGCGGGTGTGGTGACAGTGCCGTCCGCTGCGTGTACATGTCGCAGGGCACGCTCCGAGGATTCACGTTGACCAATGGCCACACCCGGACCGGCTACAGTGCGCACGATATGCAAGGCGGCGGCGTCTACAGCGCGGTCTCGCTTACGCCGAAGGTTGAGGATTGCATCATCATAGGGAATCGCGCTTGGGGTAGTGGTGGTGGAAGCGGGTACTGCACACTGGAGCGTTGCCTTGTCACAGGGAACGAGGCGAATCAGTATGCCGGGGGCACGTTCGGGGGGACGATTAACAACTGCCTGATCACAGGAAACGTGGGGTCCTACAGTGGGGGCACAGCGAACAGTGCCCTCAAGAACTGTACGGTTACGGACAATGCGGCGACAAATGCCTCGTTTGGCTGCGGCGGTGCATACCAAGGCACAGCCTACAACTCGATTATCTACTATAACAACGGGAATACGCCCAACGTGAGCGGCAACTTTGCAGGGTTTAAATACATCTGCACGACAAACTCCTACCTACCCGCCTCATCGTTTGCCGTTACCAACGAGCCCTCGTTCGTTAACAGACCGGGCGGCGACTACCGATTGGTGTATGATTCTCCGTGCATCGACAGTGGCAACAACGCGCAGGCAGCGGGAACCCCCGATCACGACGGCAACCCGCGAATCCAGAATG
>JABGOW010000569.1 GCA_018645275.1 Verrucomicrobiota bacterium | reverse complement strand
GGGGAAATGCTCCGCCTATGAAGGCGGAAGTCACGTTCCTGCATTCTGGCGATGGAAAGGCGTGCTTGGCGAGGGTGTGGACATCAATGCCCTGTGCGCGCACATCGACTTCTACAAGACGTTCTGCGAGCTTGCAGGCGTGGAGATTCCGAATGGCATCCAGCAGATCGATGGACGGTCGATGCTTCCGTTGCTGAATAACCCGAAGGCCAAATGGGCAGACCGCGAGCTGTTCACGCATGTCGGACGCTGGCATAAGAACGAAGATCCAAACCGCTCCCGCGACAAGAACTGTGCCGTACGGACCCAGAAATGGCGTTTGGTTGGCGATAAGCTCTATGACATAGAGAATGACCCCTTCGAGGCGACCAGCGTTGCGTCTGAATACCCGGAAGTGATGAAGCGCCTTCGGAGCTCCTATCTTAAGTGGTGGAAGGAAACGGTGCCATTCATGGTAAACGAGGACCAACCCTATCCCAGCGAGAACCCGCAGGCCGTGCGTTACGAGAAACAGCTCAAAGAACGCGGGATTCCCGACTGGGTTGTGCCGGAACTATAACCTTACACTTCACGTTCTCTTCACCGTTTTCGATCCAGTGGCGATTGAATATTGATAACTGAAAATTGAATATTGGCAGCCACCGTAGGACGATGAATGGACCGTGTTCGAGAAGGCTTAAGCCTCGTCCAGGACGCTCCCGCCCCCACCGGGCTTGCCCCGGTGGAGCGATGACTTTCCATTGAGACTCTGTGAGCATGAAACAGAGAGCCCGGAAAGGAGTGAGAAGAGAGTATGGCTCCCTTTCGCTCAATACGGGCTCAGAAGGCTGTAGTGCTAATCAATAGCGTAGGATCCGATCATGGCTCCACCGGGGCAAGCCCGGCGGGGGCCGAAGATGTGTAGAACAGCGAGGGCGTTGCCCTGTACCAGAGCCTCGATCCTCGGCACGGTACACGGCAGGCCCTGGGCTAGTATATCTCGCCCCGTTGGGGCTTTTCGGACGGGATCAAATTAGGAGGAATCAGACAATGACGAAACACCTCATCATCACCACCCTCACCCTTGGCCTGGCGTGCAGCACTCTTGCCGCTGAACAGCCCTCAACCGCCATGCCGCTTCCGTCACGCCCGAATATCGTCTGGATTACGGCCGAGGATATGAATGACTGGATGGGCTGTTTCGGTGACAGCACCGTGCCCACGCCCGGCATCGACAGACTGGCCGCCACAGGCATCCGGTTCGACCGTGCCTATATGACTGCCGGTGTTTGCTCGGCGTCCCGTTCCGCCATCGCACTAGGCGCCATGCAGACGAGCCTGGGTGTCCATAACCATCGCAGCTCGCGGCGCAGAACACCGGAAGAGGTGATCCATCTGCCGGAGGGCGTGAAGACGGTCTATGAGCTCATGCGCGAGGCAGGCTACTTCGTGACCAACGAGGGCATGAACAAGAACGACTTCAATTTCATTTGGAACTCCGGGGATCTCTACGATCTCGACCGCAAGGGCAAGGCGAACGGCAAGGCACCCACCCGCCACCTGTGGCGTCACCGCGCCAAGGGCCAGCCCTTCTTTGCCCAAGTGCAGCTGAAGGGCGGCAAGAACAGCGGCAAATTCCGGACAGCCGCCGCGAAGACTGATCCGTCAACCGTTGAGGTCATGCCTTACTATCCCGATATTCCGATCATCCGACAGGAGATTGCTCATCACTACAACTGCATCCGCCAAACGGACGAAGAAGTCGGCGACGTGCTTAAGGCACTTACCGAGGACGGTGTGCTCGACAATACGGTTGTGTTCTTCTGGACGGACCACGGGATGCGGCTCTACCGGCACAAGCAGTGGGTATATGACGAGGGTGTGCGCGTGCCCCTGGTCGTGGCCGGACCGGGAGTCAAGCGCGGCACAGCGCGCGACGACCTGGTCAGCGGCATCGATATCACCGTTTCCACACTTGCCGTGGCCGGCGTCGAGAGGCCCGCCTGGATGGAAGGGCGCAATATCTTCGCGACCGACTACACCCCGCGGAACTATGTTGTTTCGGCCCGCGACCGCTGTGACTACACCATTGATCGCGTGCGTGCCGTCACGACTCCACGCTATCAGTACATACGCAACTTCCTGACCGACCGAGCCTTCATGCAGCCTCAGTATCGTGACGGCCGACCCTATATTGAAGAGCCACGTCGGCTTTTCAAGGAGGGAAAACTGAACGCGGCTCAAGCCGCCGTCTGGTCCGAGACGCGCACCCCCGAGGAGCTTTATGATCTCCAGAACGATCCCCATGAGATCCGCAACCTGGTGGATGATCCCGCGTATGCTTCCGAGCTGAAGCGTCATCGCGAGTTTCTTTCGGATTGGATCAAGAACACGGACGACAAGGGGCAGTATCCGGAATCCGCCACCAGCCTACGCGGTGTTCTGAAGCGGTGGGGCAGAAAGTGCGTAAACCCGGAGTATGACACGGTGCGGTGAGAGCGTTCATAAGACGGAGTGATTTATCAATCAATAGCATGATCCGTTTCATCCGCGACTGGATCGTGAAGCATGAGCCTGTTATACATACCGGATGTGAGTTTGCGATCAATCCAGACTAGAGGATAATTCAACACTAGGAAATACGATGAACTTGGGATCTTTGACGAAACAAACGTGGACGTTGGTTGCGGGCTGCTGCTGCCTAATAGCACAGCTGGTCGCCGCGGCAACAGCCCCCCACCCCACCCCGCCACGTCGGGCAAACGTTGTCTACATCCTTGCTGACGACCTTGGCTATGGTGATCTGGGGTGCTACGGACAGAAGAAACTCAAGACGCCGAATATCGACCGGCTGGCATCGGAGGGAATGAAGTTCACGGACCACTACTCCGGCAACACGGTTTGTTCGCCTTCGCGCGCCAACCTCATGACCGGCCAGCATCCGGGACATGTGCACTGCCGCGGCAATGCCGGTGGAGCAGGAGAGAACTCGATGGCGCTTGATCCCGCCATGACTACGCTTCCGCGACTCTTTAAGAATGCCGGCTATGCCACTGGGGGCTTCGGCAAGTGGGGGCTGGGCATTACCTGCGAGGATGGCGCTCCGAATCCTCTGACCCATGGGTTCGACCACTTCTCGGGCTGGAAGAGCCAGATGATTGCCCACACCTATTATCCGACGAGCATGGTCCGTGACGGCAATGAAATCCCGCTTGAGGAAGGGACATTCGTTCACGATCTAATCATGGCAGATGCCCTGGCGTTTATCCGTCGCAGCGTGAAAGCCGGCAAACCATTCTTCTGCTACATCCCGACGGCGGTGCCGCATGCAGCCATGCATGCCCCGGCGGAGCTGCACGAGAAGTGGCGCAAGGTCTATCCGCAATTCGATCAGCGCATCGGCAGATACGGCGCCGGTCCAGGGGAGTCTTGTCCGCCGGTCACCAACCCGATCGCCGGGTTTGCGGCCATGATGGAGAACCTCGACAACCAGGTGGGAGAGCTGCTGGACCTACTGAAGGAACTGGGTGTTGATGACAACACGCTGGTGACCTTCAGCAGCGACAACGGCGCCCACCACGAAGGCGGGCACGATCCGAACTTCTGGGATTCCAACGGCCCCCTGCGCGGCATTAAGCGCGACCTCTATGACGGCGGCATCCGTACACCACTTGTTGCCCGCTGGCCGGGCAAGATCGTGCCGGGTTCAACTAGCGACCACATCAGCGCCTTCTGGGATGTGCTGCCGACGATGGCCGACTTGACCGGCCAGCCGGTGCCCGAGCAGACCGACGGCCTGTCGTTCCTCCCCACCCTTCTTGGCACCGCTGCAAAACAGAAGCAGCACGCGTATCTCTACTGGGAGCACCGCCACAACAATCCCGACCAGGCAGTACGGATGGGCAAATGGAAACTCGTTTCCTATGCTCAAAAGAAGGGACGCCCTCGGACAATGGAACTGTTCAACCTGGATAAGGATCTCGGCGAGCAGCACGATATCTCGGCCGGGCATCCCGAAATCGTTGAGCGAATGCAGACCATCATGCGCAAGGCACACCGGCCCGTGAAATAAGTCAATAAGCCTTGGCTTTCACCGGCTTGCCGGTGGCCATGCTTTCGTCGGCGGCGAGGCTGATCGCGAGGCTCTTGACGGCGTCGGCGTAGTCGCTGAGAACACCGGTTGGTTTGCCGGTCCTGACGGCTTTGATCCAGGCGGCGTCTTCGATCTCAAAGATGTTGTCTTCGCCTTTGATCTCTTCGATGTGCTTGCCGCCGGCGTGTGTGATGCGGACATCGTTGTTCCATCCCGAGATTTCGATCTTGTGGTCTCGGGAGAGGAGCGTGAGGTACACGCCCATGCCACCCGCCTTACTGAGCCAGGCGCTAGTGATGTTGGCGATGGCGCCGTTCTGCATCTTGATGGCGGCTGTGGATGCGCAGTCGGCCGTGAAGTTCCGTGCACCGCGGACGAATTTGCTGTCGGCGCCATAGCAGCTCACGCTCTCGGCTTCCCCGCACAGGTAGCGCAACAGATCGACAATATGCGTGGTCTGCTCCAGGAGCTGACCTCCCGACTTCTCTTTCTGAAAGAGCCAGGGATGCTTGCCGGGAAAACCGTCCACCCAGCCACCGCAAATGAGGCCGGCCGGATCCTTGGCCAACACCTCGCGCACACGCTGAATGCCGGCCCGGTAGCGATTCATGTAGGCCGCTGCAGCCATGACCCCCGTCCGCTTGACACCGGACAGGATCTTCTTTGCCGTCTTCATGTCGATCGCAACGGGTTTCTCCACCATGAACGGCACGCGAAATCTCAGGCAGGCCAGCTCCGCCGCCCCATGCGCGAAGGGCGGCACGGAAATGTAAACCGTATCCGGCTGCGTCGCTTTCAACATCTGTGCTGGATCGGTGAACGTCTCACCGCCGAACTCTGCCTGACGTTGGGCAAGGCGCTTTGCGTCGACGTCACACAGCCCGACCGTCTCTGCACCAGCGATCTTCGCCACACTGTTGAAATGCTGTCCCGCAATACCCCCAACCCCGATGAAAGCAACCTTAACCGACATCATGTTCCTCCAAGTTTGTCCAAGACCTTACCGCGAATCGTTGACGATGTCTCTACCCGTTGTCCGCTCGCGTCGCCCGATTAGCCCGACTGAGATGTTGCCGTATGGCATTGAAGGAAATACAGATCATACAAGAATGGCTGTTGTCATTCCGAGCTTGTCGAGGAATCTCAGGCACTATCAGTGGCATGGAGATCCTTCGACAAGCTCAGGATGACAGATGGCGCTATCTTCGTGTTCTCAGAGATGCTGTGTGGTAAAACGACTTGGCGGACAGGATCCTCGATAGACAGAACACCGGGAACAAAACCAGGAGCAACTAGGATGAAGAATCGTATCCCCCCTGCAATCGTCATTTCGATAATAGCCATGTCGATGGCACTGACTGCCGGTGCAGGTGATATCAAACACACCTTCGTGGCTACGGATGAATCCGGACACCAGTTGATCTACGTCGATGAGGCTAATCCCGGTAACGACTGGACAGTGCCGTTGCCGGGCAACCGCGACATTCAGATTTCAACGGAGGGAACCGTGTTGGTCAATGTTCCGTCGGGCTACCGTGAATATGATCTGAAGACGGGCGAGATGCTCAAAGAGGTCACGGTGGATATCCACATCAAATCGCTGGTGCGTCTCGACAACGGGCACACGTTTCTGGGCGGTGGCAACGGGGTAATCGAGCTTGACGAGAACGACAAAGAGATCGCACGTCACGAAATGAACATGGGCGGCTTCTTCCGCCTGTTGCGTCTGGCGACAAACGGCAATTTTCTATACACGGCAAGCCGGACCTCCGTTAAGGAACTGACGCCGGGTGGCGCAACGGTGCGGGAACTCGATCTGACGACACTCACACCAGAGAGCGCAAAGCCCTACTTCATGGAGGAAATGGACGACGGCGGATACTTCATCTCCACCGGTTTTGGCGCGACCATCCTGGTGGTCGACAAGGACTGGAAGCTGATCAAGTCCTATGGCGGCAAAGGGAAGCTTGAGGGGATTGCCACGCACTTCTTTGCCGATGCCCAGCAACTCGCAAATGGTCATGTTGTGGTGGCCCACTGGACCGGGCATAAGCGCGAGGATAGCCAGAAGGCACCCCAGGCAATCGAGTTCGACGAGAATGGCAAAGTTGTCTGGACCTGGCACGATGCCAAACGCGCCGGCACTCTTCACGGCATCGAGATTATTGAGTAGTCAGGGGAGATCCGAAAAGCCCCAACGGGGCGAGATATACCAGCCCAGGGCAACGCCCTGGGGATGGACACGAAATGTGTTTAGCCCTGAAAGGGCGGGATATATGGGCGTACCATCAGTAACTTTGCTATATCTCGCCCTTTCAGGGCTGGTTTATCTTCTTCTTTGGTTCCCAGGGCGTTGCCCTGGGCTGGTATATTGAGCCCTTTCAGGGCAAAGCCCCTTTTCGGATCGGGTCTAGTCAGGGGAGATGGGTTGACGGACAAGATGTCCGTCCTACGGGCAGAAGAGAACATGTAAGTAGGCCGGGATTGTGCTCCCGGCCTGCTAAGAAGGATCTAAACATGAGAATTGAGCTTGGGAACGAGAGCGTTGCGTGGGAGGTCCGCGTAGCGGATGGTGCGGAGCCATCGGCGATGCGGTTGCATCGTGAGTGGAATGGGGATTGTTGCCGGTTATCGCTGGAGAACACCGGGAACGTGGCCCAGCGCATCGCGGAGGTGGTCGCGTTTCGCTGCGACATGCCGTACGAAGCAGATACGCCATTCTACGGCGAGGGTTTCAATATGCTCTCGCAGTACAAGGGCACACTCAGTTCCTTCCAGAATATCACCGGCCTGAGCGATGCGGGCCACTACAAGCTGCCGCAAACCGACGGATTCTTCACCGTCTACAACCTGCTCATGCTCTACCCCAGTGCACACAATGCCGCGCTGATGGCGTTCTCCTCCTGTCACCGCTTCAACGGTCAGTTTCGATTCAACCCGGATTGCCTGGAGGTCGTTCTCACATGCGAGGGCATTCAGGTGCCCCCCGGTGCGACCATGGCGCTTGAGGAGTTCTTCTTTGGCACGTGCGAGGACCCGAGTGAGCTGCTGCAGCGTCTGGGGCAGCAGATTGGCGTGAACCACCCTCCCCTGCCCTATGAGGCACCACCATGCGGATGGAGCTCATGGAGCTGCTACGGACGCGCGGTTACGGAGGAGGATGTCTTCGATAATCTCGCCACAATCAAGTCGGAGTTCCCGGACCTGAAGTTCATCCAGCTCGATGATGGCTACCAGACTCACATGGGCGATTGGTTGGCACCGAATCCGAACTTCCCCAATGGCATCGACTCGCTCTGCTGCAAGATCAAAGAAGCTGGGTTTGAGCCGGCCATATGGGTGGCGCCCTTTATCGCGGCCAAGGATTCCGACCTCTTGCGTGACCATCCCGACTGGTTCGTCAAGGACGACCAGGGACAGCCCCTGGATTCGAGCACAGTGAGCTTTGGCGGTTGGGTCGAGAAGCCATGGTATATGCTGGATGGCACCCATCCTGGCGCGCAGGATTACCTGCGCATGGTGTTCCGGACGATGCGCGAGAAGTGGCACTGCCGCTATTTCAAGCTCGATGCCAACACGTGGGGCGCCCTGCCCTGGGGACACCGTCATGATCCTAATGCGACCGCGATCGAAGCCTACCGCGCCGGCATGCAGGCGCTTAGGGAGGGCGCTGGCGAAGGCAGCTTCGTGCTTGGCTGCAATGCCGCGCTGTGGCCCTCACTCGGCACGGTGCACGGCATGCGAGTGACCAACGACATTAAGTACAACTGGCGGTGCATCCGGGGGCTGGCCGAGCAGGGATTCCCCCGCAACTGGCAAAACCAGGCGCTCTGGATCAGTGATCCCGACAACCTGGTGCTCTGTAACCACGAACAGATCTTCGTCGGCTTCAGCCGCACCGACACCGATGTCAGCGAGAATGAGTTCAGTTTTCACGCCGCCTACATCCTCGCCAGCGGCGGTATGATCCTTGCCGGCGACCGCATGATGGCCCTGCAGGAGGAGCACAAACAGATCATCAGCAAGCTGGTTCCGCCCAGCGGGAATGCCGCTGTTTTCGATGACCGCGACTTCACGGTGGGCCGGATCAAAACCGACGATGGCTGGCTGCTATGCCTCTTCAACTGGGGAGACACCGAGACCCGCAGCTGCGCCACCCTGGAGGCCCCCTGCGATCTCTACGACTACTGGACCGACACCAAGCTCGCAGAGAATGTCACGCGCATCCCGTTCCTGTCACTGCCCGCACACTCCGCGCGGGTCGTTGCGTGTGTGGGGTAGATTTTCAGGGCAACACAACCACTCGGAAGCCGGTGTTGTAGACGCGCTGCCACTTGGGGAAGCCGAGGCGGAATGTTGCCGTGGCGCGGTATGGGCGGTCGTGCCATGAACCACCGCGCACGACCTTTCGCTCCGCCCGATCGTCATTGCGACCATCCGAATCGCGGTATGGATAAGGGGTATAGTCCGATTGCGTCCACTCGGCCACATTTCCGTGCATGTCATACAGTCCCCAGGCATTGGGCTCGTAGGAACCGACCTCGGCCAGGTGCAGAGCGCCGTCGTTTGAGCGCGCATCCTTCAACTTGAAATCCCATTCCGGGTCCGGGTTCTGTATCGGTCGCGGATTCACGCCGCGTACCGCCATCTGTCGGACCGTTACATCAGAGAGATTGGCTTTTCGCGAGAAATTGGAAGCCAGATCACCGTACGACAACGGCGTGGTCGTCCCGGCCCGACAGGCCCACTCCCACTGGGCTTCGGTTGGCAACGACACCGTTCTACCGCTCTGTTTCGAGAGCCATTCGCAGAACGCCTGCGCCCTCTGCCACGATACGCGAATTACCGGGAAATCCATGTCGTTCATGTAGTACCCGCGCTTCACCTGGTCCTTGTAGTGCATATCGTATACGCCGTTGAGATAGTCGGGATCAAACTGGCGGTACTGGCGCAGCGTCACCTCCATCGCGCCCATCTGGTACGGCTTGTCTATCTGCACGCGCGAGACCGGCTGCTCAACCGGCGTCTCGTCGTTACTCCCCATCGAGAATTCACCGGCGGGGACCGTCACCAGTTTCATGGCAACACCATTTCCAAGATCAAGCTCGCTTACCTCGACCGCAGCGGCCTCTACAACCGATTTCTGAACGTCGACCTCCGATCGCTGAGGCAACGGCTCTGCCACAATGGGCGTGATTTCCTGCTTTGCCTCCGGCACGATCTCCTCGGGGTTATAGTCAACACCGCCGTACTCCCGGGCCAACTCGATCCGGCGTTCAATGATCGGAATCCGGTCCTTTCTCGCTTCACTCCAAGTCCCTACACGCGGCACGTTCAGGTCCGCCCACGTCTGTAGGCGATCCCACGCTTCCGCATCCAGGTTCACGTTGTGGTGTCCCTTTTCAAGCATCTGAAAAAGCTCGCTGGTATTGGCGTGGAACTCGAGCGGCGTCAGCAGATGATAATCCCCCTCCGGCCCATTACGGCGCAGAAACGGATGAATCGCCTCGTAGGCCTTTTTCGGATTTCTGAGATCAGGAATGCCTGCTTCCCTGAAGGTTTTGGTAGGGCTCCGCCCTGTCCCGATGATCCGATTCGCCGCCGTGTACCGCCCCTGCTTGTCGCGACCGTTCGCGTCCATCTCCCGGGAGCCGTCGTGGCAACTGATGCAGTACGCATCCAGGACCGGCTGCACCTCACGTGCGAACGAGAATCCGCGCATCGGCCCGTAGAACGGCTCCGGTGTGCTGGGCGCACGCCGAAATGCGGTTGCGGCCTTCATCGGGGGCGCCATGTCCCGGCTTTCGTGGCAGCCGATGCAGGAGAGCATCTCACCCGGCATAGCC
>JABGOW010000321.1 GCA_018645275.1 Verrucomicrobiota bacterium | reverse complement strand
AGACACGAATCTGCCCCAGCACGAATCCGCTTTGGCGTTGTCCAGCGTCGCGTCCCGGGTACCCAGGACGCCGTTGGCGCTTTCCGTCATGCACGTCCCGTCGACCAGGCTGTAGGGCGAATGCTTCAGCGCACTATGCGCATATACTTCAACATACGGTATATAATCCTTCGCTGTACTGTTATGCGGAGCCTTTCCCTGTATGTTCTGCTTGGTCTCTTCTAATTGAGCCCTATTCCAATTCGCAACAGCGTCCAACCGCGCAGCATCTTTTTGGTACCAATCGTTATATTGCGCTTTGCCAACCACCATGCGTTTCCAGAATGCAGAAGGTTCCGGCCCGCCGCGGAACCGCGCGTGCTTCACTGCGGCACGAGAAGTGTACGGCACCAACTTCGGACCTTGAGAGATGAAGAAACACATCGCACATCGACACAACGGCGTACCAGGCAACAAGATACAGCTACCGCTGCTGTACGAGGCGAACTATCACGATTCGCGTACGGCATTCATGCACAACTGGCCGACCCGGGACGCCTTCCGCATCCATTACGTACGGGAGGGGGACTACGCCCTGAAGATCAGCGACCGGGAGAGCTTCAGCAGATTGACGCCAACATCTACGTCGATGCCGCAACCCGCTTCATGCAGGAGCATCTCACCGATCAAATCACGCTAAAGGATATCGCAGACCACCTCGGCTATGGTCTCAGCAGGACCCATGCCCTCATCAAGAGCGGAACAGGACTCTCGCCCCACGCCTATCTCCTGCGCCTACGCGTCAATGAAGCAGCCGATGCCCTCAGCCGACGTAGCTCTGCGAACTGGCGACTGTCGATCGGTAACTAACTGCACGGCTCATCTGGTTACCCGCAATAGAGCAGGAGGGATAGTCCAGCATGCTGGGCGCGCTTCACCGGCCACATTGGCCGGTTAACGACTACATAATCGAGGCCGGCTCCATCTCTGCACACTGCTTAGCAGCCCAAGGGAACACTTGTATGGCCTCATGAAATATGATTCACTATTCATGAACCCACAAGAGAAGAAGGTGCATTATGGCTGTACTGCAAGTTCGCAACATGGCTGACGACCTTTACGGAGCGCTCGGCAGAAGAGCCGCGCTGGACAACCGGTCTATTAGTCAAGAGGTAATCGAGATCATCACGAGATATCTGGCCGCGCCACGAAACACCCCCGCTGCTGACGAGGAGGCACTGCGCATGGCAGGGTCCTGGGCTGATTCCCGGGCCGCCGATGAGATTGCCGCCACGATCCGAAAGGAGCGTTCGACAAAGCGCTTCCAGGAAGGGTTCTGATGTATCTGCTCGATACGGACACTTTGATCTACTTCCTTAAGGGCAATGAAGCCGTTGTTGAGAACTTCAAGGCGTCCATGGATATGCCGAAGGCCCTCTCAGTCATCACTTACGGGGAGATGATCTACGGCTGCCGCAAATCGGAACGCGTTGCCGAAAATCTGGCCAAGGTTCACCACCTTGCAGACCTCTACCCCATCATCGACATTACTCGCTCGGTAATGGATAGCTTCGGGGAAATCAAAGCTCAGCTCTCCTCGGCAGGAACTACGGTTGACGATTTTGACCTCCTGATTGGGTGCACCGCTCTGGCGCTCAACTACACGGTCGTCACCAACAACACGAAGCACTACGAGAAGATCCCCGGTCTCACAATTGTGAACTGGGCCTGACCGAGAAGGGCGGCGTACCGGTTGAAAAAGAGGCAATAGCACCTGTGACTCAGTTGAGCAAGGCCCATCATCATTGCCAGATCAGAAGGCCGGGAACAGCGCTGAAATGTTCGTCGTACGTGACAACATAGGCGCCACTCTCGGTGGCGTGTGCTGCGATCCATACATCGTTGATGGGAATCGGCGTCCCCGCTGTCTTTAGGTGGTGTTTGATCGACCCGAAGATCTCCGCAGTGTCCTGCGTCACGTGCAGGATCCGAACGGTCGGACGGCTGCTGAACTCATCAAGTTCCTTGCGGTTTATGGCCTCCTTGCTCCCCCCTTTGAATCCGGCATGAAGCTCGCCAAGAACAATGGCGGACATGAATACCGTTTCAGCCCGCCCCAGAACATCCAGAACAGCTTCGTCCCCACGGCGCAAGGCTGTGTATGCATTCGTATCGAGAAGCACCTTCTTCATTGCCATTCCTCCGCATTCACCGATTGCATGTCGGCCACGCGCTCCTCAAATTCTCCAGCATCACTCTCGCTCCACGTTCCGCAGAAGCAGGCGAAGTCATCCCGGTGAGGCGGTTTTGCAGGCACCTTAATCCCGAGAGCCTCAGCAAGGAGGCGCTTCGCGAGTTCATTCATGCTGATATGCATCTCGTTCGCCCGGCGCTTGATCTGATCCGCCAGCTGATTGTCCATGGCGTGCAACGTCAATGACTTCATAACAACCTCCATTCGACCCACTCATTGAACCACTACCTGAACCATGTCACATCTTACCTGGTTCACTCCAGCTGCTTTTTGCTCTATTTTCAGATCTTCACGGAAGTGTGTAGTTTGCGAGCCCATTGAGGCTCCCCCCCGACATGCGTCGGGGCTCAAGCCCTTCAGGGAGTAATGCTTTCTTCTTGAAAGATCAAGCATCGCCTAGCGCGGCATGACATGCCGATCTCCGGTGACGAGGCCGCCAAGCTCTGCAAGTCCGCGGCCTATATCGAGCTGCCCATCACCTCGATCCACGCCGCCGCCACCGAAGCCCTGCCTCTTCACCATGCAGACCCTTTCGACCGCATCCTGGTCGCTCAAGCAAAATCAAAACCCATGTGCCTCGTGACACATGACCGGATGCTACCCCAATACGGCGACACAGTTCTGCTTGTCTGAAACGGTGAGGCAACAGGCCCGAGCCCCGCCGTCCCCAGCCCCGCTCGTCTAATGTAACCGCTGTCGGGGTTACTATTTTGGAGTGGTCTCCATTTTGGTCTTGACTTTTTTGGAGTGTTGTTCATAATGGTCACCATGAAGAAGAGATCAAGGGTGTATGAGTCCATTGCAAGAGAGCACCTGCGGGAGAACCGTCAGATGCTGTTCATGAGCGGGCCGCGACAGGTGGGGAAGACGACCATCGCCCGGTTGGTTGCTGACCACTATCTTGACTGGGACAACCGTAATCACCAGCAGCTGTTTCTGGCTGGCCCCGACGCCGTGGCAGAAAAGTGTCAGTTGGCGGTTCCGAAGAAGGAGCTTCCCGTACTGGTCTTTGACGAGTTGCACAAGTTTCCGCGTTGGAAGCGCTTTCTGAAGGGGTTCTTCGACACCTACGAAGAGACCTGTCGCATTCTGGTCACCGGATCGGCCAGACTGGATGTGTACCGACGTGGTGGCGACAGCCTCATGGGTCGCTACTTCCCCTATCGGATTCACCCGTTCTCCGTGGCTGAGCTTTGCGGCAAGGTTGCGCCGGGCGATCTGATTACCGAACCCGTTTCGGTGGCGCGGGCACAGTGGGCTGCACTTCTTCAGTACGGTGGATTTCCCGAGCCGATGCTCAAACGCGAAGAGCGCTTCTCGACGCGATGGCAAGTGTTGCGTAAGGAGCGGCTTTTCAGGGAGGATCTGCGTGATTTGACAAGGGTTCAAGAGTTGAGCCTGCTCGAGATCATGGCAAGGCTATTGGGGGGGCGCTCCGGGGAACAGCTGGTCTTCTCGAATCTTGCCGACCAGGTCCAGGTCTCGCCCAAGACCGCAAAGGAGTGGGTCAACACGCTGGTGTCGACCTACTATGGTTTTCTAGTCCGGCCCTGGTACCAGAACCTGAACAAGGCGTTGCGAAAGGAGCCAAAGTGGTACTTGCGTGATTGGTCTGACATTGAAGATGTCGGGCAGCGGACGGAAACGCTGATCGCCTGTCACCTGCTGAAGGCCGTTGAGTGCTGGACTGACCTCGGAATTGGCCATTTCGAACTCCGCTATATTCGCGACAAGCAGAAGAGAGAAGTCGATTTCGCAGTCATACGGGACAACCAGGTATGGTTCCTGGTCGAAGCGAAGAAAACCGATACGTCAATTTCGCCCGCGCTCAAGCACTACCAGCGGGAGACCAACGCCGAACACGCGTTTCAGGTTGTCCTGGATCTTCCCTATGCTGACATCAACTGTTTCGACTACACCCGCCCGGTTGCTGTTCCCGCAATGACCTTCCTGTCGCAGTTGGTGTAGAACCGCGCTCTCTATCTCGAACTGCCCATAACCTCGATCCACGCCGCCACCGAAGCCCTGCCTCTTCACCATGCAGACCCTTTCGAAAGCATCCTGGTCGCTCAAGCAGAATCAGAATCTATGCGCCTCGTGACACATGACCGGATGCTGCCCCAATACGGCGACGCAGTTCTGCTTGTCTGAAACGGTGTGGCGGTGGTCGGTGGTCGCTGGTCCGTAATTCCTCGTCGTTACCCTAAACTTCACCATTGTCTTCCCGGTGCCGTCCTGATCCAAAGAGTTGTCACTCGCATGGCCTGTCAAGAGCTCCATATTGCTGACAAACGGCACATTCGATGTCGTTCACGACAAAGTTTGCGATGCAGGCGGAGACCACACGAGACACCCGGCCCCTGGGGCAAGATTTCGTCCATTAGGCTACCCACCACCCCACCCGGGAACCCCACATCGGCTTAGCCGTCGACTATCTGACCACCCTGGGGAGCAACTTACAGCCTACCCGCACCGCCCTATGGCGAAGCGACCGGCGCGTGGATCGGGTGGCTTCTGCTGTCTTGACGCAGAAGCCGTTTACAGCCATCCTGCCACTGAGATAGTGACCGAGCCATAAGATTAGAGAGGAAACAGAATGAAACGCATTATCACATCCCTTGCGGTTGTATTGCTCGCAACCGGTCTCGCATCCGGCAAGGACCTAGCATTCTACAAAGCAACCTACGACAATGAAATGGAAGTCATCGTTCTCTCGCATGGGATGCAGATGAGCAGCTCAGCGAAACAGTACACTGATTCCCTCAGAATGCTCCTTTCGCAAGTAAAGAAGGCGGGGGACCTGGCCCAGTATGATGCGGTCGACGCCGAAATTAGGAGATTCCAACGGGACAGGGCAATGCCAGACACGCCTTCGGCAGTGACGGCCATACAGACCCTTCAGACAAGGTATACTGAACAAGCAACGCGTCACACCGCCGAAAAAGACAAGAAAGTCACCACTCTGACGCAGCAGTATGACAAGGCTCTGGGTAGGCTCCAGAAGAAACTCGTCGCGTCAGGCAATATTGACGAAGCCAGGGCGTTACAGGAAGAGCGAACGCGGGCAATGGCTGCGACCCACAGACTAGCCACCAAACCACACCAGATGCACCAGGAGAAAGGGGCTATCCCGGCGGAACCAGCAACACCGAGCACAGAGGAGCTCGAAGGTCTGGTCCTGTGGTATTCATTCGACAAGAAGAGTTCAAAGGCCACGGACAAAAGCAAATACCGCAACCATGGCAGAGTGGTTAATATTGACTTTGCGGAGGAAGGAAAGCAGGGCGGCGCCTTCCGGTTCAAGGGAGGGAATAGCTATGTTTGCGTACCAAACAACGAATCCCTAGCGATGAAGGAGGCCTTCACCATTATGGCGTGGGTAAGATTTGAGGTGGTGCAGGAAAAAGAGGAGCATTACATCGTTAGCCGTAATAACTGGTATAATAAGACCGGATACGGCTTGACCACCCTACGTTCGGGTGATTTGAGGTGTATTTTCAGCGGGATGGCTGGCCAATTCAAAGCGCAAGGGGTGATCCAGAATGGAAACTGGGCTCATATCGCCTCCATATATGATGGCAAACAGGTCTCATGTGTAGTCAATGGCGGCGTCGTAAAAATCCAAGAACGACAAGATCTAAGAAACGAGGATTCAGATCTCTACATAGGTTGCCCCTCTTCAGTAGTCGGTGATGCCAAGTACTCGATGCTGGGGGAGATTGATGAAGTCATGGTCTTCAATCGAGCCCTGACCCTTGATGAGCTCGATAGGATCCTCACCCTGCAGGACTGATTCAGCCACCTTGCACACCAGTAAGTCCTTGATACCAACGGTGCCGATTTGCGCTGTCTGCATTTCTCTGAACACTGGAGACTGAACACTCTTGCGGGGTAAACTGAACACACAACGCATGATTGGCACTGACTCTATTGGTCTATTCTACATTGCAAATGGCTTCCTCTCTATCTCCCCGCCTCTTCCCGTGCAATCTCGGCCCATCTGGCAATGCGGGTGACATCACCTTGAACGGTCATGGGTTCGTGCATGTGGACTTCGACGTTGCAGCCTTTGAGCTTATCGAACCCTTCACGGAGCTGCCGGCGCTGCTGGTCCTCATCGAAGTGCGCGGAGGACTTCAGAAACTGATTTTCCCGGGCTTGAGCCCTGCCAGGAACTCTTCGCACGGCACACAGAGCACATCATTTACCATGATACGCTCTCTTCCCCTATACAACAGAATTGCTTCGGATTCCGGGTAGTCTGAGCAAAACGCTTTGAGACCGCGCACGTCTCTTCTGGAAACGTTTCGACTGTTCTTCACCTCCACGGCGCAGAAGGTGGAGGGTCCATATGCAATGAAATCCACCTCTGTTCCTGCCGGTGTTCTCCAGAAGAAGAGCTTATGATCTCCCGTGTAATCGCACCAGGCATTCAGGTGTTGGTAAACAAGTCCTTCGATGGCCAGACCATCTATCTCCTCTGGTCTATCCAGAGGTCCCTTTGGGCGAAGCGATCGGAACACACCCGCATCGAAATAGTAGAACTTGGATTGTTTGATCAGGCCCCGCTTCGCCCTTTTGGAAAACACAGGCAATCTCGCCCCGAGAAGCATGTCTTCCAAAATAGAAACATATCCCTCAACAGTCTTACGGCTGACCTGGCACTCCCTGGAGACTTCCGAAATGTTCAGGACAGAACCATGAGAGAAGCTTATGATCTCCAGAAAGCGGCTGAAATTTCCAATATTCCTGACCAATCCCTCAGCTTGTACCTCTTCTTGAAGATAGAGCGATATGTAGCCGCCAAGCGTGGCATCCGGCTCTTCAGATGCATAGATCAGCGGTACCAAGCCATACCGCAAAGCCTTCTCCAGCGAGAAATCCGCGCCCAACTCAGACGCCATAAACGGGTGCGAAACTGACAGTGCGGCGCGACCAGCCATCAAATCTACGCCCGTTCGCTTCAGTTTACGGGCGCTGGAACCCGTCAGTATGAATCTGATTTTCTGTTCTTCTATGCTCTGGTGTACGACTGAAAGCAGCTCAGGGGCTCGCTGAATTTCGTCAATGACAACATTCTGCCCCTCCCAGTTCGCTGCAAGCCATTCTGAAAGAAGCTCGGGACGAGCCAGATAGCGGCGATGCAACTCAGGTTGAAGAAGATCAACCGTTAACGATTGTGCCATTGTCTCTGACAACCAGGTTGATTTTCCTGTTCCCCTGGGTCCAAGCAGAAAGAAACTTCCAAGCAACTCTTTGATGTATCTCTTCTTCGTCCTCATGCAGCAACGATATCAAACAGAACTCAATTAGCAAGAGATTTGCTACCGACGTCGCCATATTCGGGCCGTTTATGGCGACGGACGGTTAATTTTCCTGCAATATTCAGGTTTGCGGCCCCGGAAACTGGCAGCCATCCTCTAGTGACCTACCCTAATAGGGTCTTTCCTCATACGAGGCTCCCCTCCCTCTATCTCCCCGCCTCTTCCTTCGCAATCTCGGCCCATCTGGCAATGCGGGCGACATCGCCTTGAACGCTCATCGGTTCGTGCATGTGGACTTCGACGTTGCAGCCTTTGAGCTTATCGAACCCCTCACGGAGCTGCCGGCGCTGCTGGTCCTCATCGAAGTGCTCGGAGGACACAATGCTGGCGATCGGCCGCCAGGAGATCACGCAGTCGTCCCCGAATGGTTCGGGATAGCGTGCAGGATCAGACAGGGGTCCCGAGACAACCTTGGCCAGGTTCGGGATCTTGCGGATCAGATCGACCTTGCTATCGAGCGTATCGCAGCACCCGTAGGTGATCTTTCCGAAGAGCTCCATGATCGGTAGCTGGTAGTTAAAAAGGAACTCCTCGAATTGCCCGGGGCCGACGCCTTCAAATTCCTGGGCATGACTGAAGTAGGCCAAGTCCTTAAGCCGTGCGCCGTGCGAGTTGGGCGCGGGGTCCGGCAATTCGTCACAGTATGACGGCGTGAGGTAATACCAGGAGTCGGGCGTGCTCCAATCGCCGGCGGCTTCGCCTTGTCTCAGATTGGCAAGCACGGCATCGCGGGTAAATGACATGAACCGATGTATCATCTCTGGGGCATCCAGAAGCAGATACAACAGCTCCTCAATGCCAAAGAGCGTGCCCGGAGCCTCCGAAAGGTCGGTCCCACCCCACACCGGATAGATCGTGGAGCGCTTAACGTGGACAGGAAGGATGTCGCCGAAGATGTCACGCAACTTCCCGGCCAACGGAGGATCGGGATCGATCACCCGGTGCTCCGTCGCTTTCAACCACTCGAGATCCTCCATCTTCTTCAGCACCGGTATGTGCCGCCAGCCGCGGCTCTGCTCGTCCCGTACCCGGTTCGGGGTGATACCCCAGACACCTTCCGGATGCATGAACATCCCGGCCCGCACCTCGAACCAGGGGTAGAAGACGCGATCATCACCGAGACCGGCATGCCAGAGGTGCTGGTGAAACCACCCTTCTACACGGCGAAGATCCTCATCCTCCACGCTGCATTCCGGCAGATGTGGATGGATGTCACCACCCAGCAGACCGGTGTTGCAGTAGACCAGCGGTCGTTCCGACTTCAGATTGTTCAGCGCCCGCCAACGCGCCACCGCCGCCTGGTTCCGCTCACTGTCACACAGCTCACGGTACTCGGTAGCAAGGCCGCGAAGAATTGCTTTGTCTTTTTGGGTCTTCCGCAGAATCTGTGGGTACATTGTGGTCTTCTCCCGTACTCAAGACCGACGAAGCGAGTGGTTTAAGCGTAACCAAGTAAGTGTGAGTTCAAGTGTGCGATGAAGTGTGGGACTAAGAGTCATGGGCTACGACCTTTGACAGTGATGTGAGCATTGCCGCGATGCGTCTTAACAGCTCGCGGCCTTGATCAACTCGGGAAACATCAGCAGGCCCGTTGGCTGTAGCCAGATCCACAAGTGATGCCGACTGGACGGTTGACTTGTATGCGATGCCGAAGAACTTCGCCTGATCCGTTCCGGTGAATCGACCATTGCCCTCTGCAATATTGAGAACAATCGCAGTCGTTGACTTATCGAGCTTGGATAGTAGATCGGCACTACATACGAACTCCGTAGTCATGCTTGCCAGCCAGGCTACGAGTTGGATGCCTGCCTGATAGACATCCAGATCCTCATGGCTGAACAAGTTGCCTTTCTTCGTACGATACTCTGCATGATCTTCGCGGACCCTATTGCCCGTTGTCTTCCGCATCGTAATGAGGATACTGACGATCTCCGCCAAGAGGCCCTTGCCCGGACCGACATCATCGGGAGCCAGCAGCGATTTTGCCACAAACAAGTCGAGACACGCGGCACACTCAAGTGCAGAACCATTAGCGTGCCCCAAATAGACGATTCTATCCTTCGGAGACCACGAACTGCTGGCGTGCGCAATATTCACCAGAATGCTCTCCGCACCACGATCAAGGTGGTCGCACGCTGCAACTCGCCGGGACAGGCCATCCAGTAACGTGCTGCGGATCGCCGCAAATTCCAGCCCCTTCTGGTAGACCTTCAGCTTTTCATGCCCAAACAGTTGTGCCACAGTTGCCACGCCTTTCTTCCCAACACTTCATCGTCCACTTACTCCCACACTTAGTCTCACACTTACTTGGTTACGCTTAAACCACCCGCTTCGTCGATCTTCACAGCCCAAGTAATCCCGATACGAGA
>JABGOW010000508.1 GCA_018645275.1 Verrucomicrobiota bacterium | reverse complement strand
GTGCATTTTCCAGCCGACAGCATCCCGGTCGTCCTGCCAGAAATAGCGTTTCGGGGAACTGAGTGAAAAACGTCCCTGCGCAGCGCCATCCAACGCCATCTCTCTTGCGATACTCTCCACCTCCCGACCAAGGCGCACAAAGGAGAAGTTGTTGCCGTAGCCTTCCAATCCCGCAAGGACCTCTGCACCTGCGGCAGCGGCATCTATTCGCTGAGGGTCCTCTAGAACCAAGAAACTGTCGAACAGCCCACGAGCCTTCTCCCCGTCCGCCTCAGTCCACGTTGCGTGCGGCTCGAAATCGAGTCTTGTGACCTTCCACTGTCCCATTCCAAGCGAGTCTCCTCGCAGGTCATCGACAAGAAGGGCAAAACTCCGAGTGTTTCCCAGGTCGAGGACCAATCCCACAGGGATGCTTTCCTGCAAAGGAGTGCACCGCAGGTTGAGAGCCGTAAAGCTTACTGGCGTTGTCACTTTCTCCGAAGGCACCGGCGGAGGGGGCGGGGCTTTGCTTCTGCCGGCCTTGGCCGTTGACTTCCGTGCGGTGCTCTTAGTGTCGCCCGCCCCAAGCTTGGGACGAATGTGAATGGTGACAGCGTAAAGCCTATCTTCCGCAGGAGGGTCCATGTAGCGAGTGTCGATGATCACTCGGTAAAGCACCCCTTCCCGTCCTACCTGCGACTCAAGAACGAATCCGTGATCCAGACCGCTTGACAAATGCGCTGTTGTGCCCTCCAAGTCGTAATCCTCAATCGGATCGACCCCGAGTGTCTTCAGTTCAGACAGGGCCACCCTCAAGAAGATCTCGCGCACTCCCGTACCAGCGGACAGCCAGATTTGTCGCGGAGTGCCTGTGTATTCCAGGAAAGCCATGAGCGCCTGATATTCTCCTGTCAACTGCACACATCAGCCCGAAATCAGTGTTCCAATTTCAGCAGTTTCCGCTGTTTGTCCCACGCGTCCTGCCACATGCTCCCTGCCGGCCGATTGGGGTCCAAGTATAAGAGCAAGTTCTCTTCGGCTTCCTCATACTCCGGGTGGTGATGGTCGTCGCAAAGTTCCCCACGCAACGCACGGCCTGCCAGGCTACTCAAGAGCTGCCATCCTTGAGGGTGTTTGACGCCGTGTATCTGAATTCCCCTCAACATTGTCTCAACTGTCTGATGGGAGTCTTTCAGTGCGGCTTCGCAAGCCCGGGTCAGTTCCAGAATACGCTCTTTGGGCAGTGGTGTCGCTTGTCTACTGGCGTGTTCTGATTCGCCATCGTGGAAGTTGTGAGAGGACAGGATGTCAATCACGGCCCGTCCGAAGAGAGGAAGACCAACCTCGTGTGCTTCGAGGTGATGCTTCCCTGTGCAGTCCCGACACACGTCGCGCAGCTTTTCTGGCACAATGTAAGTCAGCGCGAACAGGGCGTAGAGTTCTTGTTTCACACCGGGTTCCCTCAGACTCCGTCCGTCCGAGCCGTCTTGCTCAGCGTTCGTTTGCCCAGCGTGGGATCACTATTCCGTTCAACCTCTGAGTCATTGCGGTCAGATGCTCCCGCAGCTCAGAGGGAACCTGCAACTGGATCTGTGTCAGAACATTCACTTCTAGCTCCAACTGTTCTCCGAACGCCCCTGGGGCCGACATCCCAACGTCATCCCAGAAGCTGCCGCCTATCCACTGCATCAGAGGGACTACCCAGTGCAGCGGAATCTGCTGAAGGACTAACCTGCTCCCGTCAGAAGTAGGCGAAAAACACTCGTTGACACTTTGGGCCTGTTGAGCAAACAGCTCCTCTTCGTCACCCACCTTTCGGGCCAAGCAAATAGACCGGGAAAGGGCAGCGGCGACGGTGAGCTCTGCAGAGGACAGTAAACTGTTCAGACCTGTTTCCACTGCCCCGAGGGCGCAGCCCAGAGCCACGAATTCCCTCATCGAGAGGAGGCGGTTCTGGCTTCCTCCACCTGTTGACATGTCTCTGGCAACCCGTAGTTGCCAGTTGTTTAGGTCCTGCGCGGAGTATACCTTCTTCAGAACCGAACCGATCTCATTATTGAGCTTCAGAGTGCCAAGCCACACGCCATGCACTGTCTGTGAGTTCTCATCCTTAACTCCACAATAGCCCTGTGGCTGATGCGCGGTGGGGTCAAAGGTCTGGGTCTTAACGTGATTCCTGTCCAGGGTCCCAAATGCCGGAATAGAAAACCCCTTCACCAGATCTCCCCAGGAAAGAGGACCGGCTGTACCCATCTGAACGTAGAAAACATTCTCAAGTTTGCCGCACTCGGCGAACTGAAAGACGTTGGCAAACGGTTTCGCCTCGCCCGGGCCAAACTTGATATTCATTGCCTTCAGCGGATTAGCTGCCTGCAACTCGTAAGCCTCATGGGTCAACTCCGCTATTGCTTCCTTCTGGGCGACGCTCACAACGTCATCAAAGGCCGCAGCATCTCGTGCTCGAACAGCTTTCAGAATCGTGCTGGTCAGAGCACTGTCACGGATGCCCAGTTTGGATAGATCCACTTCTCCACTGGTGCCCTCGACAATGAACCCCGGACGCTTAATCACGGCATCGTCGCCCATCGCGTCCCTTGTGTATTGCGTCACCCGCTCGTGGCTTTCCAGGCGGCGTTCTGCATCCAGGCTGACGGATGGTGTGAGGCTGGGTACTGTCTGCAGGGATCTGCAAGCAATCACCAAGTTCTGCGCTAGCTCAGACATTGCTTCCTGAAGCTGTTCTTTAAGTTCAATTTCTGCCAACTCACCGGAATCCAGACACCGCGCAACTCTCGATTTCTTCCGTTGTCGCGATAGGGTTCGTGCCTTCTTCACATTCCGCCGCATCGTATTCTTGATAGCGTCTACGCTCCGTGCAGCACTCTCAAGACTTTCGCGTCGTCCGTTATAGGCGTTTGCTACATCGGCCAGGCATAGGTCTCCGGGGATCTCTCCCGCCCCGCTGAGAGCGTTGACTAGATCAGAGAAAGCAGGCCACCGGTAAGGATGGTTCTCAATAGTCGTCACCAACTCGACCAATACTGCTTCCAACTTGTTTTCAACCACATCGAGTTGCCCCTGCAAGAGCTGTTCGAACGGGGACAGGACTTTCTTCTGGGGGAAAGACTGGGACGTCTTTTCCATCAATTCCGAAAGAACGGCTGTCGCCCAACTGCATGCTTTGCTATTGGCCGACGCAACTCCCCGAAAGAAGCTCTTCCATCGTGTCTCCAACAGCATGCCGTAGTGTTTCTTCAAGACCGTATTCTTGCCGCTACGTGCCGCGATCATGTGGAACCCACCGAATGACTGTTCTTCTCCAGCACGCCTCTCTCCGCCCGGTCCATTGTCCACGATCTGCCCGGGAATCTTGAGACGGTGCCACAATTCCATGGGACCAAGGAGAAACGCTTGCTCCGCCATCGTTTCTTGAACACGTGCGGTGACATCGCTGGGTGTGGGGACCAGGAAGATGTGATCAGTTGGGAGGTATGCGTGGGAAGATTGTCCACTTGCTGAAACATTGGGATCCCAAAGTTCCAGCAGGTCGCCACCATTGTACCGGCTGAAAGCAAGCGCTTTGAAGGGAATATCCTCCTCCCGCTGGATGCGCTCGCACAGGTTCGCGATCTGCATGTCCTGCATAAATCCGCAAACGTTTGGCGCCAGAGGATAGTCCGTTGCCGCCGAAGAAGGTGGGGCAGGCAAAGCCAGTAGCGAATAGAAGGCGGGCACCCTGTTGGCGTCACCACGTCGTCCTGCTGCACTCGTGATGATACTTCTGAGCCAATACGCTAGATTCCAGTAGGCTCCGGTTGATGTTCCCCCAAAACTTGTCCCCATCAGGATCAGCTCGTCATCAGAGCTCAGGTTCTCAACGGCGGATGTGAAGTCCTGCTGTTTCGTCCAATTGAGGCACGTGAAGCTCAGCCTGCGGTCTCCCGCCACCCCGTCTTTTGGAATTCGCAGTCCTTTCCATCGTGGCCTGAAGCTTCGGACCAAGGAACTGGTGGGATCATCCGCCTCAAGCGCCATTTTGAACACCTTGACGCGTCCCCTCGACGGATCGTCTAGAAGCGCCAGTCCGTCCAGCCTCCCCTGGTCTGAATCGATGCCGATGTATGTGGTATCAGGATCGGGCAGATGCTCCTCCCGGCAACGTCCGATGACTTCTGCCATCGACTCGATGGCTGTACTGCCAATAGCGACATATACGCGCCTTCTGGCCATGATGGCAATCCCTTCAGTTGGTTAGAAAAGCTCTCCGCTGGCCTTGACGTACGATCGTCCGACCAGTCACAACAATCCAGATCCCGAGGACAGCATATAGCAGGAACCACAAGATCTCCCGCAGCCACCATATCTGCCGAACACAGAAATCGAAAACGCGCACAGACTTGGGACTCTGGACCACCCAACTTAGCTTCTTCGACAACATGCGCTGATCTGGGTATTTCACGGTCAGCATACGTTCACACAGTGCGTCGGCCTCCGCATGAAGTTCCGGGCGGCCAAAAAAGTCCACAAGAAGATTCACCAGGAGTTGGCGGTCTTCCTCGACCACGAACTGTTTGGCGAAGTGTTGCCACTGATTCGACTTGAGCTTTGGCCACAGCTCTCTCTCCCTGGCTGGGCTCAGCTCCCCCCCCCATTCCTTGCTTTGCTCTTCATCGAACCGGAGTCCGCTGTCCAGCATGGCCGGTTTTAGTCCGGTCCTTTGGCTGAATTCATCTATACGCTCCTGCGGCCAGAGGAATAGCTCTTTCGGCCCAACATACGTACGTTTTCGGCCGCCTTTCATCCCGATCCTAACATCAAAGAAAGTTGTGCGAGCGTCCCCCTCAAGGCTCCCGACGGAGGCAAGCCCCACATCCCGCAGCGATTCAGGGGACAGAGATTTTGCCAAATCTCTTATCCTTTCGGTCAGGGCTCCTTGTTCCCCTCGTGCTGCTTTTCTGATCGCCGTCTCAAGTCGCTGCTGGTAGTCTCGGTCATCCTTCCTCGATCTCCGTGAGACCTCGGCGGAGACGATATACAGGGCACAAGCGATACCCAACACCCAGATGCCAATGCCTTTCCATTGTCGTCCCATGTGTTGCCATATGCCCTTGGTCCCTGGCGGCTTTCTCGCTGGGGAACGCGCGATTATAACAGCCAGAAGGAAAACAACCAACGGCCCAACGATGAGCAACCACGACCAAGGCATTGGCTTGAGAGTCTGTAGTATCAGAGCCAACCACACTTTTGTATTCATCGCCGACCTCCATCATGCTCAGTGTCGCGTGCGTGCGCCAAACCAGCCGCACCGGCGGCAGTTCAGGCAGAAGCTCCTACTCGACTTCTTCAACCTTGAAAGAGTCATCCGTATCGATGATCCTGTATTCGCCCAATGGAAGAGACAGACTCTTAACCAATGGAGAGAGGTCGACTGCCATCTCCCGGTTGAGAACGTTCTCAATGCGCGCGGACTCAGGAGAAGAAAACTCAAGCTGTATCTCGGCGGTTTCCTCGTCGCAGCTAACGAACATGGTTATTCTCTTGGTACAACCGAACTTGTAGAAGCTGACGGACCGCTTCACTTTCAGGGCACTCACTTCCTCGCCGGCGCGGCAGAAAGTTACTTGGACCGGCCGGCCACGACTTGAGAGAAGCCACCAAACGCCGAGGGCAATACCGGCAAGCAGAATTACCAGGAAAAAAGCCGAACTGCCGCCTTCCTCATCCGAAATCGAGATAGTCACCCTCTTTTCGCTTTCGTTCGCTCCAAGCCAAACCCGAAGTACGACCTCGTAATCTCCACTTTCCACATACTCGTGGACCGGGTTTCTGCTAATCGTCTCGGGAACAGTGTTGTCGCCAAAATCCCATTCAAATCTGTCATAGCTTTTTAGCTTGTTTGTGAATGAAACGGTGACAGGGGCAACCAACTCTTCGCTTCCCTGCGGGCTGTGAGTAAAATCAGCAAGAGGCCCAGGCGCCAACGCACTTCCTATATGTATCTCATGCGTCACACTACCTGTCTTCTGAGCGCCTCTCCAGATGTTGAGAATAACGCTCCACGTTCCGGCGTTTTCGTACCGGTGCTCTGGGGCCCTTTCGCCTGACAGATTCGTGCCGTCGCCGAAATCCCATTCGAATCGAGTTTGGTCGTCACAGTTCTTCGATTCATTGCTGAATATCAACGTAACCGGCGCCACCAGGTGTTCACCGGGAATCTCCGCCGCGTAAGAAAACTCGGCCACGGTACGAGCAGGAATATGAAGTTTCTCGGTTTTCGTGGCCTTCTCGCGGCCTTTCCAGATGGTCAGGACGACATCGTAATCACCAGCGCTCCTGTAACTGTGGATCGGATTTTCCTCCGTTTCCCGGGGGCTACCGTCACCGAAATCCCACTCGGAACGGGCTATTTCACAGTTCTGAGATTGGTTCGAAAACGTGACAGTGACAGGTGCAATGAGGTCAGCTTCACCGTCGGGGCCATAGGTAAAATCGGCGATCGGCTCGTCGCCGGGAACAACCGTAACGGTTTTCATGATCGTCTGCGTGACATTGCCCGGAAAAAGCAGGACCAAGCTCACTTCCTTGGTTCCCACAGTGTCGTAAGCATGCGTAGGTATCCGCAGAGCGCTTCCTTTCCCGTCGCCAAAGTCCCACTTCGGGCTGAACGCAGTTTCGTCTGTTCGATAGGCGAACCGAACGTCCTTTCCGATCGGGACAGTGTCGGGGACATTGCTGAATTCAACGTCGTGAACAGAGAGGCGATGCTGAACGGTCTTCTCTCTATTGCCGGGGAACTTTGCGGTGAGACTTGCTGTGACATTGCCTGCTTCCTTGTAGGTGTGGTTCGGCTCCTGCAAGCGGCTGGTCACCCCGTCGCCGAAATCCCAAAGGAGCTCAATGGCCCCGTCAGATATGGCAGCAAAGGGAACTTCCTGCCCAACCACAGTATGCTCGGGCATGGCCCCAAGGGCTACCTTCGTAACTCGCACCCTTCTTTGGAGCTCCCCTTCCTGGTCGCCTTCTTTCCATCCGTACGTCAGAGCAACACCCAACATGCCCGTCGAACGGTAGATGTGCGACGGGTTTTGCATGGCATCGTTTGTGCCGTCACCAAAGTTCCAGTGGAACCGGAGATCATCAGAGTTCGCCTCCGTATGACATTGGAATGTCACCTCGTCTCCAACGAAGACCACCGTCGGGAACTCAAGAAACTCGACAGTCGGTAACGCCTCTTCCCTAGTTCGGAGGACGACCGTGATCGGACCAATTCCGGTCCCGCGCAACTGGACACCTGGTTCTGACACCTCGGCCGTCAATATGATAGAGACCTTTTGGTTCCCCAGTGGCTCACTGAAACGCCCCTCCAACGAATAGACTCCGTCCCTCAGGCGACCCTCGCTCTGCAACTGCCCATCCTTGTCCCGGAAGGAGCACTCGGCAAAGACTGACTTATCCGATGGTTCGGCCCTGATTTCTACAAGTTTGGAACCGGCTTCTTTGCAGGCGATGGTCACGGCATCTTCGAATCTGAAAGCCAGACTTCTCGTGCCAATTCGACGTTCTCGCCTTCCCGCGCCAAGCCAATCCACACGCACCCAGGATTCTTGCCAGAATATCCTGTGTATGTCATCAAAGGCCCCCTGGACGACGCCCGATATCCGTTCCCTACTTGAACTGTCAAAGTGGAAGGGGAGAAAATAACTGTTCTGCACAGCGTTGGCTGTTTGGGGCAGGTCCCGGGTGTCATCACTGCGACTGAAGAACAGCACACAGCGCCCTGGAATATCTGCTTCGGCCCTGACCCTGTCCCGAATCCGTGCCCAGCTTTCCTTCGTGTTCCGTATGCTACCTTTGCGGCTCAGCCGGTCGACTGAGCGCAGCACGTTCAGCTTCACCCGGCCCTGGAAATGATAAAGGAGCCTTGCCTCAAGTTTGTATTCAGGGAGAATCAGACCGTATTTCACTACCCCAACCCCATAGACCTTCACTTCTGTCATGTTCGCCCGGACCGCTTCGGGCAGTGCAGAAAGCCTGTTATCCAGAGTGCGGAGGATGTCCCCAAATGTCCTGGATTCTGGGGCAGATACTTCTCTGGACCCATCAACGAAAACGACCAGAGAGATCTCCCGCGCAAAGCCCCCCTGATGCCAACCAAGCAGGATAGCCAACACCACGAAACAGAAGAACTGTGATACCTTCATATGTGTTCGTCCCTTCTATGCCCGTAAAGTGGCAGGCAATCCCATCCCGGCATCAATCGCTTGGCGTGCGGAAGCACGGACCAACTTTACCAGCGACTCAGTCCCACGGGACGGGCAGTCTGGCCGATAGGTCTTCCAGAGAGATTCCAACGGACATTGCCTCGCCCGGCACCACAGGACACCAAAGCCGAAGATAATCACTCAAACACCAAAAACATGCTTGTCAAACTTAGAAATGCAGTAGTGACGTGCACAATTGGGCCACCCCCAAGCTGAACTGTGTCTTCCCCGTATCAGTTCTACGGCTGCCCCCTTCCCTGCAGAGCTCATAGCAAAAACAAAGGATAGGAATTTCCTTTCGGGCCTGGCAGATAAGGTAGCTGAGAGAAGGCGCAAGTGCCAGCGGAAACGCCCGGATTTTGGCCTTCCCCGCCACAACCAGAGGACGCCCAACCATGCCGAAACGCCCGAATTTCCTGGTTATCATGGCCGATCAGCACCGGCGCCGCCACGAGTTTCAGCATGTCCGGTCTGGCGATCGGCCCTCTGCTCGGCGGATTTCTGGGCAGAACGTTCGGCTTGCGTGTCCCGTTTCTGGTAATGGGGCTGGGCCAGCTTGAGTCCGTGTCAGCAGTGCCGGGGTTGATTCTCTTCGCCCTTCCTTTGGCTCGTGGACCGGCGGAGCCTGAACCGGCATTCTTGCTGGCTCCTCGCTCTGCCCCGCATCCCAAAACATCGACAGCAACGCCTGCCGAGGTCCCTCCCGCAGCAAGCTGAGTGCCCCTGTTTCTGTCAGCAGTCCCCCACTTGGGGTTCACAATATGGGCAGGTTTACATATCGAGAATCATGCCCACATAGTAAACTCGGAACACTCTGCAGGCCCACGGCACGGGGCAAGTTGCTGCGGGACCCGCAACAGGTTCCCGTAGGACTTCAGGCATGACCGACAGACCGCTGGAAATAGCCCGGATTCCGGCCTCGGAAGGTGGTGGTTTGCCGGTGGTTTGAGGGGGCACCAAAAGCGGCTACTGCATTGGCTACGGTTCCTCCTGTTCCTGGCGTTTCTAGCGTTTCTGGTTCGTGCTCAGAGACGCTGCAAAATGACCCGGAAAGTGGTCTCGAAAACTACCGAGAACCGTGTTCTCCAGGCTTGAATCGCCGCCTTTGGTTCGCCATAGGTTCTAGGCATGGTTGCGCGGCATCTGTGGGTTACTGGTCTAGGAGCTTGCGGTCTAGGCAGGTGGAATCGAGCCGTCCGCCCGATGATTGCCAAACGAGAAGAACCAAGGGGCATTCTGGCAGCCCCAGGCACGATCAGTCACCCCACGTCACCGCAAGGGCGGGAGTGGACCCAATAATGGACCCACTGAATCGCCAATGGCGTTTCCAGACGATCTTAAGAACCTGCAGTATAGCTTGTTCCAGCGCGTTCAAGATGCCGTCCAGGCTGCTTTGGGAGCAGTCGGTCGAAGGTGCGGACCGCGGTGGCTGTGGAGTTCAGAGGCGAGACACCCACTCCTGGAACTCGGCAAGCACGGCTGGCTCGAGTCCGCGCGCCAGCTGTTTGAGGGTCTGGAGCTTCGTGGCTTCCGCCTGCGGCAACGGTCGGTGCTGAGTCACCAGCCGCCGCTTCACCGCCTCCTTGTCTTCCTGGATGTAACCGTTCGTAGTGTCCTGCGAACTGTGCCCGAGCTGCTTCTGAACGTCGGTGATGGTCGCGCCACCGGTTCGGCTGTACGTGGCATGG
>JABGOW010000364.1 GCA_018645275.1 Verrucomicrobiota bacterium | reverse complement strand
CAACGCCGGCACATGTACATTGAGCAGATCGGCATCAAGCTGGAAGAGCACAAAGCCCTCTGCGCCCTCTCCCCTCACGAGATCGACCTGGTGCACAACCTGCTCTGGAGAAAGGCCTTTCGTTGATGGCCCAAGCCCGGGATAGACAGGGGCATGCTTGGCCACTGCAGCGATCTGTTCTGCAGCCAACGTGGCCGCCTCTTGGTCATCGGTCACATAGTTCATGGGACAAACGAAATCAACCAGCCCGTTTCGCACCCACGCTACCCAATCCTGACCAAGAAGGTCCCGACATGATGGCCAGGACGGAAAGACGGCCGCGGAGAGCTTGATGTCCGCATGCGCCCGTTTGAGGGCCCTGCCCGCCTGCGCAACAAAGGCAGAAATCTGATCGCTTCTCCAGGAGCGAAAGGCCGCCACCCGGGGACCGGACACCACCTCCGAGGGCCAGTTGGTAGCGGTGAGCCCGCTGTCGTCAGCAAAGCGCTTTCGGCAACCGTCGCAATAGCAACCATCCCCATCGGGGTAGCGAATGTAGTCCAGGTGCACCCCCGCAATATCATAGTTCTGCGCTGCCTCCAGAATGGCACTCAGCTCCAAGTCGCGATTCTGCGGATCGGTTGGACACAGCCAGGGATGCGTGCTGCCGTCCGCTTTCTGCTGAAGGCGCCCCGCGCGCCGCATCGTCTCCACGTAGGAGCGCGGAGCATGCAGCAGATTCCAACAGACCTTCCAGAGATGCAACTCGACATCATGCTGCCGGCACGCGGAAAGGCACTGAGCAAGCAGGTCGCCGGTTTCAGCCAAATCGGGTGCAACAGGAACAACTGCAGAGGGGTAGTACGCCTTTCCGGCCCACAGCATGTTGGCAAAAAGGGCGTTGAACCCACCATCCTGAAGGGCCGACGCGGTTTCTTCCCATGTGCGACCGGGAACACCTTGAGCATCATGACACCACACGCCTCGAAACTCATTCGTGGGTCCGCAATTGGGGACCGCATGAAAGTAGGCCTCTTGGACCAATCTGCGCGTCGTGTCGACCCGGGCCAGAAGCTCACCGAAAGTGGCGTCCTCCGCAAGCGCGACAGATGCCTCACGGTAGTGCTCCACGGCACGCAACGGTGTGCTCGCCTCCGCGCGACCAGAGCGTGCCGCTGTGCTCTCGATAAATGCACGGGTCGTAGCCCAATCGGGCAGCGTAAGCAACTGCTCTGCATGCGTCAGCATATCGGCTGCGAGTTCTTCCTTCATGCCTGGCCTCAACTTGGCAACAAGCGCTACCAGGAGTTGCTGCTTGCGGACACGGTCCATATTCGTAAGCACATGACCAATAAAAGCTCCGTTGCGGTTGATCGTCACGGCCGGCATGGTGCTGGTGACACCCGCAGCGTCCCGCCAGAGGCCCATCGCTTCCGCTCCAACAAGCTGGGGAATGTGCGCGTTCCACGAGTCCTGCAGAATCTCAAGAGGCACCCCATCGTCCTGCCCCGACTCAAACTGAATGGCCGCAAACGCCTCGGTTCTCCCCGCTGCCATCCACCTCTTCCCCCCCAGTCCCAGCACAGAGAGCAGCCCATCAGGAATGCTGTACGCAACGATGATGGAGCCTCCGCGGTTTACGAAATTGGTCAAGGCAGAGACGGTCGTCTCGGGCACAGACGGATTGTACGGCAAAACAACCAGTTCACAGCTCGGAGAGAGACCGTCAGCCATGTCGCCATCATCAAGCTGTCCCACCTCGATCCCGCGCTCCTTCAGCCATGATCCGGTTCGTTCGACAGCGCTCTGAATGGCTGGCATCTCTTCGGGATTTGAGGCTTCTGCCGCCGAATTCCGAAGCACAACGACTGCGTCGCAGCGGGAGCGTACGTTCGCGAGTGATGCAATCGCATTCCCCCCGCCCCCCTTCCAGAGCGAGAAACGCGCCCCCTCAAGCCTACCCCACCCCGCGGGATGGCCTTCGGGCGCGAATGCCGAGCGCGGCAGCCGAACGGTCTGCCATCCAGGCTTCTCGACCTTAAACCACCCGCCGAACCACCCCGAGCCACTTCGAAAGTGAAGGGAACAACGGGACACAACCGCGGGGTTCGAAACGCGAATCGACAGCATAATCTCAGTAGAACCCGAAAGATCCAAAGGAATGTCGACATCCCAGAAACAGCGATCCTCCACCGCTTCCATGGGGCACATCAGGTGGATGCCGGCAGCGCCATCAGACACGTTTGGTTGCGGGCGAGCATTGGGGCCCTGTTCCGAGCGCCATGCCCGATCCGCCCCGATGCCATCGAGCAGACCAACCGCCTGCCACGACGCAGCGAACGAGTCCGTAGCCAAGAGACACACCGAAACCACCGAGATGGCAACGTGTAGCAAGCCACACCGATACGAGGAGCCCTCTATTCCAAACCTGATCATTGCCCGATAGTGCCATGCAATCTTACCCCTTGCAAGATTGGCACATGCTGTTTAGCATTCCCAAACCGACTGGACAGACCCTTGGGGTTCCTTCGCGTCGCAACAACATCTTTTTTGGAGACCCTCATGAAACAGCGCTATCGAAGCATGCTCACTTGTATCCCCGTGTTGGTGTGCCTCTTGGTCCTTTCCGCTCGGTCAATGGGGCAACCAGCCGAAACCCGTGCACTAAGTCGAAGGCAATTTCAGGAAATCGCGTCCAAACTGGATCTGGGCGGAGACCTGCTTCTTGTTGCAAACACAGATGCCATCATCGACCAGTTCATAGAAGCCGCCATGGCAAGCGAAACGAGCGACCCCGTCAGTGATCCTCACGAAAAAGAGGTCCACGAAACGCTTGATCGGTTCCAAGGGTTTCTCAACCGCAATGGGTTTGCCGCTCTCCACGGTATTGGCTTGAGCCTTGTCCCCCGCGAAGACGGACTGAACGCGGCCAAGATCTTCATCAGCCGCGACTTCGTGGACTCCAATCTCCCGCTGTGGCGCGGCGTGGTCGGCTGGCACCCCAGGCACCTTCTGAGCTTGGACTTCATCCCGGGCGATGCCGTCATGGCGCGGGCAGGAACCCCCGAGCTAGCCTCCCTCTGGAAGGTATTGAGCTCCGCTGTCGATGAAGTAGCGCCCCCCCCTTCACAGGAGCGTTTCGCTGCCTGGCACAAGAAGACAAACGAAATGCTGGGCGTTGAACTGGAAGCTATGATCAAGAGTCTGCGAGACGAGGTGCTGGTTGCCGTGCGCCTCTCAGAAACCGAACAGGCCGTGATGCCCACCCGAAGCGGACTTGTCCCTATTCCGGCACCATCATTTCTGATCGTCGTCGGAGCGAATGACGACATGCTACGAGGAGTGGTTGAAGCGCAGTTCGCGAAGCACAGAATCACACTTACCGAAACCCAAGTTGGCGATGTCATAATGCGCAGCACCACCCACAAGTTGCCATCGCTGTTCCCGTTGCAGCCGGCATTTGCATCGCAGGCAGGGTTCTTTCTGATCGGTTCCTCCCCGGATATGGTAGCCGATGCTCTGCTTGCCTATCGCCACAAGAATGGACTTCTGGCACGTCCCGAATTCAGAAATGCGTTCCAGGGGCTTTCGATGGTTAACAATGGAATTGTGTATGTCAGCCCAAGGATGGGCAAGGTCGTTGGCGACGTCAACGAAGCCAACCTCAAATCCACGCTCTCTGTTGCCGGGAAGCATCCTGCAACTGCACGCATGCTCAAGCAGTTACTCACGCATGGAGGACAGGATCAGTCCTGCGCTTTCACGATTCAGAATTGGAAGAGCGGGGTCATGGTTATGGGCAGCAGCGCATGGGGAGGAAAGGACATGATTGCCCGCATGGCAGCTACCCCAATCCAGCTTGTCACCGCACTGCTCGATGGAAGCCATAAATCGTCCTCCAACTGCCTCTTGTCCCTGTTGCATGGGCTGGCAAAGAAGACCGCCACGGACGATGACACTCTATCAGAGACAGCCACGGGCGGCTCAGTCACAGAGCCCGAGAACAGTGCAGACGATCAGCCCTAAAGACCACAGAAAGCGCCCTACCATGGAAAAAGTTGTTATTGCCGGAACCGGTCCTGCGGGACTCACAGCAGCCATTTACACCGCACGCGCCAACCTCAACCCACTTGTCCTTGAAGGGCCCGCACCAGGCGGACAGCTTATTGTCTCGCATGAAGTGGAGAACTATCCCGGCTTTCCGGAGACCATATCTGGAGCGGAGCTTATGCAGCGGTTCCGTGAGCAAGCCGAACGCTTTGGTGCCCGCATGCAACTGTCAGCGGTGCAGAAAGCAACCAAGAGCGGTAGCGTGATCTCACTCGAAACAGACCACGGCGTCATCGAGACTGAGACGCTGATCGTGGCGACCGGAGCAGAGGCCAGAAGGCTTCCCATCCCTTCTGAACCGCCGTTCTACGGAAAAGGCGTATCCGGGTGTGCCACCTGTGACGGAGCTTTTTTCAGAGGTCAGGACGTTTTGGTCGTTGGCGGTGGAAACACCGCCATGGAAGACGCAATGTTCCTGACAAAGTTCGCCAACAAGGTCACGATCGTTCATCGTCGCGACTACTTGCGAGCGGCTCCCATCGAGGTGGAGAAATGCAGAAACAGCGACAAAATCGACTGGCTCATTCCATGGACGGTCGAAGAGGTACTCGGTGATGTTTCTGGTGTCACAGGGGCCATTCTAAAACACAGCGACACGGGCGAGACGAAACAGGTTGCTTGTCACGGGATCTTCGTTGCAATCGGTCATGACCCCAAGACAGAGCCCTTCGCAGATCTCGTCGAGCGGGATGAAGACGGATTCATCATCGCCGAAGCGGGAACCACTCGGACCTCCACCCCAGGTGTTTTCGCGTGCGGGGATGTGCGGGATCCGCAATACAAGCAAGCGGTTCTTGCCGCCGGCCACGGTTGCATGGCCGCCATTGACACCGAGAAGTACCTTGGCCAGCGAGAGTAGCTCCTAGTGCTGCTCCCCGGTGCCGGTGACTTGCGTGACAACGCGAATCGCTAAATCAACTTCCTCTGTAGACAAGAATAGGGGAATACCTTAGCATTGTGCCGCGACAGGGGAGCTTGTAGAGATGTCCAAGACTGACAACGCGGTTCAAACGGGGAGTAGCGAGCTGGCACGCCTCAGGGCCCATTCTCAGGAACTCGAGCACAAACTGGATTCTCTGGAACAGGAACGAGCGCGGCTCCGCGACAGCCTCCACGAGTATCGCCTTCTCTTCCGTACGGCGGGCACCGCTATCGCCATCATTGAGGCCAACGACACCGTCTCTTTGGTGAATCAGAAATTTGAAGACATGTTCGGCGCGACGAGGGCGGAAATCGAAGGACGAGCGAAGTGGACATCGTTCGTGGCACCAAGAGATCGAGCCCGGATGCGAGGCATGCGCAAGCGTCGTCTCCAGGGCGACCCCGGAGTTACATCAGACTATGATGCGACGTTCCTTGGTGCCGGGAATCGTGAGATCGCCGGACACATAACGGTTGCTGTCATTCCTGACACACATCGCTGCATCGCCTCGATAGCCGATATCGGCTACCGGAAACACATCGAAGTTCAGCTTGCTGCGAGCGAGCGCAACTACCGGACCATGTTTGAGGAGTCACCTGTCGCCATCGCACTACTGGGAACGCGAGGCGAGGTACTGAACGTGAACGGACGACTGCACGACTGGCTCGGATACTCCCGTGACGAGGTCATCGGAAAGAACATGTTGACCCTCCCCTGTTTTCCGTGGAGGAGCAAGCTGCGCATCATGCGCAAATTCACGCAGCGCATGGTGGGGAGAGACCTTCCTCCGTACGACGTCACGTTCACCGGCAAGGATGGCAAGTACTACTATGGCCGAGTGCAGGCCGCTCCAATCAGGAACGAGAAGGGCCGCATCATTTCGGACCTTGTGATGATCTCCAACATTACCGACCAGGTTCGCGCCGAGCAGGCGCTACAGGAGAGTGAGCAGAAGCTCATCAAAGCCCAGGAAATCGCCCACCTCGGGTACTGGGAGTACGATATCGAGAATGACCACATTATCTGGTCGCCAGAGCTCTACCGCATCTATGGCGTCGAGTCCGACAATCGGTCACTCACCCATTCCGTGCTGCAGTCTCTGATTCACCCGGAAGACCAGGCATATCACGACGACGTCACCAATCGCATGAAGGACGACGGAAGCGCCGAGTTCGAGTATCGGGTGCGGCGAGCGGACGGAACCGTCCGTTACATCAGCGGAAAAGGGGAGGCATCCTACGATGCAGACGGAACCCCACGACGGCTTTTCGGTGTCATCCAGGACATCACGGAACGCAGAGAAAACGAAGAAGCACGATTCCGGCTCGAGGCCAATTTGCTCCAAGCGCAGAAACTGGAGAGCCTTGGCGTCCTCGCCGGTGGAATCGCACACGACTTCAATAATCTCCTCATGGCAATCATGGGTAATGCCGAGCTGGCCCGAGCAGATATTCCCAGGGATTCCCCCGCTCAGAAGGGGCTTGTAGAGATAGATTCCATCTCCCGTGATGCGGCAGATCTATGCAAGCAGATGCTCGCCTATTCGGGACGCGGACAGTTCTATGTGCACCCGCTCAACCTCACGGAAGTCATTGAGAGCATGGCACACCTGCTCAATGTGTCGGTCGAGAAGAACGCTATAATCAAGAGTGAACTCGACCCGACAGTTCCCAGCATTGAGGGCGACTCCTCACAGATTCGACAACTCGTGATGAACCTGATTACAAATGCATCTGAGGCGATGGGGAAGAAGGTGGGCACCATCACGTTGCGCACGGGCGTGCGGCATGTCTCGCGGAGCTATCTCAAGACCATTGCAATGGACAAGAACCTGCCTGAAGGCGACTGCGTCTTCGTCGAGGTCGTCGATGGGGGAGACGGAATCTCTTCCGAGGTACAGCAGCGTATGTTCGATCCCTTCTTCTCAACGAAGTTCACGGGACGGGGCCTGGGATTGGCAGCCGTACTGGGGATTGTCCGCAGCCACTACGGGGCCATTGACGTCAAGAGTACCCCAGGAAAGGGAACCTCAGTCACCGTGCTGTTTCCCAAGACAGATGCCCCGGCTTCCCCTGAAGGACAGGCACCTCTACCACGCATAAAGAAGGACACGCCCTCGCCATCACGAGCTCAAACCATTCTGGTTGTCGACGACGAACAGGCCGTACTATCGGTTACAGGCCAGATTCTCTCCAGAGCCGGCTACGCCGTCCGTGCTGCCGCCAGTGGAGCAGATGCGCTAGCTGTGGTGCAGAAATATGGCGACACCCTCGGGGCCGTTGTTCTGGACCTGGCAATGCCACAGATGTCCGGCCTTGAGGCCCTGAAGCAGATCCGGGACGTTTTACCCACCATTCCTGTCATCGTTGCCAGCGGCTACAGCGAAGAAGAGGCCGCCGAAGAACTTGCCGGCAATACCATCACCGCGTTCCTGCCAAAACCGTTCTCCGCAGATGCACTGCTGAAGCACATTGCAGACGCTCTCGGATAGCCGACGCTCGACACTCGGAACTGCTTTCGATAGTGTTCAGAAATTAGCCCGGAACGACGAAACGGGGCGACACAAGCCAACGCTATAGAGAGGTGTTCTCATGGACCAGAAAGACCTGAAAGCTGCCTACAAAACCATCATGGACGATCACTTCCCGCGCCAGATGGAGATTCACTTCATCGACGATTCTGACAAACGCCAGACGCTCTGTTACGAGAAAGCATCCTGGCTGATTGAAGGCGTCGAGAAGGGACTGCGTTACGGTGAAAACCCCGGGCAGGAGGCGGCGCTCTACAAACTCGTGAACGGCAATCTCCATCTCGGAGAGGTGACCTGCATTCAGCCAGGGCGACACCTCGCATCAGACGTCGAACTGCTGCAATCGGGAAAGCATCCGGGCAAAACGAACATCACCGACACGGACAATGCACTCAATATTCTACGCTACATGACCGACAAGCCCTGTGCAGCGATCCTGAAGCACAACAACCCCTGCGGCGTTGCCAAGGCCAATACGTTGGCAGAGGCCTATGACAAAGCCAATATGGCTGACCGCCTTGCCGCTTTCGGAGGCGCAATTGGGCTGAACCGCCCCTGCGACATGGACACGGCAAAGCTCATAATCGAAAACTACGCGGAAGTGGTTGTCGCGCCTGAGTTTGAAGACGGAGTCATGGATCTATTCGCCACCAAGAAGAACCTGCGCGTCATGCGTGTCGACAACATGGCTCGCCTGCAGAGCTACGTCGGCGAGCGCTTTGTTGACTTCAAGTCTCTGATTGACGGCGGCCTTGTCGCACAGTGGTCTTTCGTTCCTGCCGCGCGGGCCACAGCGGACTTCACACCGGCCGTCGCGACATACAAAGGCTCCGAATACAAGATTGCACGCCTTCCCTCGGAACAGGAATACGATGATCTGCTCTTTGGTTGGCTTGTTGAAGCGGGCGTTACGAGCAACTCCGTGCTCTACGTCAAGGACGGCGTTACGGTCGGCATCGGCACGGGTGAGCAGGACCGCGTCGGCGTTGCCCAAATCGCCCGTGACAAGGCTTACACCAAACTCGCTGATCGGCTCTGCTGGGAGCAACACAGCGCTCCCTATAACACGCTCTCGGATGCAGCCGCAAAACAGGCTATCGATGATGAGGTTGCCGAACGCAAGGGCGGCCTCATCGGGAGCTGTATGGTTTCCGACGCCTTCTTCCCCTTCCGCGATGGAGTCGAGGTCGGCATCGAACAGGGCGTGAGTTCTGTGGTTCAACCGGGCGGATCCATGCGGGATTTTGAGGTCATAGAGGCCTGCAATGAGGCAAATGTCGCCATGGTCTTCACGGGCCAACGCAGCTTCAAACACTGATGCTGCGGCATAGGTGCAACCTGACAGGAATCGCTCGCGGGTGGATCCTTGCGGCAGGGCGGGTTGGCGTGTTGACCGCAGCAATCAGCTTGCTGTTGCCTCAACCGGGGAGAACGGCTGAGGTCGCCGTGGATGTTGATGGCACCCCCGAAACGGGCACTTTGACCTTTCTGCTGTTTGATTCCGAAGACGCATTTGATGGTTTTCGTGCACCGATCAAGAGTTTCACCTTTCCGAGCCAAGCAAGTAATGCCTGCTATAGGTTGAGTACCATACAACCGGGAACGTACGCTCTGCTGGTCTATCATGATGAAAATGCCAATGGGCGGTTGGACAGGAACTTCGTGGGAATCCCCAAAGAACCGGTTGGATTCGCAAACGGCTATGCCCCCAGGGGAGCACCCAGTTTCTTCCATGCATCGGTTGACATCACGAACGCAGCAATGCAACGCTTTGAGGTCCCTCTCACGAAACCTCTGGGAAGGCGGGGAAGAATTGGTGTGGGCGGCTGTGTGCTGGGGCAGAGCAGCCCCTATCGGGGCTCTACGGGGAACCCCATCCTCGCGTTTCCCGCGATCACGTACATTGGAAAACGTATCCAAATTTTCGGTCCGATGGCTCAGATAGCACTTGCAGGGAATGGGGATCTCCGCCTGGCCGGGACACTTGGCTTCCGCCTCGGCAGCTATAAGGAATCTGATAGCAAATGGCTCGAAGGCCTTGGCGATCGCAAGGCAACCATAATGGGGGGTCTCGCCCTAAAATGGGAATGCACCTCAGGGGTCGATGTGTCGCTGAAATACAACCACGATGTCATCGACAGGGTTGGTGGCGGCGTGTCACAGCTCGGCATTCAACGTCCGCTGAGATGGGGTCGAATGGGGCTCACCCCCTCTTTCGCGATCAACTGGCAGAGCAGCGCACTGGCAAACCATGACTTCGGAGTCCCCAACAGAAATGCAACGACAGAGCGACCGGCATATCGGCTGGGAGATACCACGAGCGTCGAAGCTGGCCTGGGGCTCTCGATTGGGTGCACGACATAGAAGTGGGTGTTATGCGGCGCACGACTCCCAAAAGTCAT